>CAYMBY010000126.1:0-6440 GCA_964388815.1 uncultured Butyrivibrio sp.
TTGACAGTTTCTCCCTGTCCGTCCATGGCAGGAGTGATGCCATTTTTTCTCCTGCCCCGACCCCGATTCTCTCTCCAAGATGCCCAAGCTGTGCTGCCGGTATTTCTATGGTGCCCGCTGCACCCGCCGCCACAATGGTCAGGTTGTCCATTTTGGCCTGCAGAAGGTCCATCCTCCGGTATTCTGCAAGGGTCCCTTCCGGTATTGTCTTCAGATATCCTCCGCCGGTCTTTGTTTTTATGGCATCAGTATATTTCACATATCCGGGGTTTTCCTTCTTATATTCCGCGATGACCTGCCGCGCGTGCTGCTTTTCTTCCTTCGACAGGCGGCAGGTCGGTTTGACCCATTCATACACTTCATCCCGTTTCAGTGTCCCCGTAACCGGGGCTATGCATGTGCCGCGGAGTTTTACCATGTTCCGGATGTTCACAGCCGTCAGCGGTGCACCCGCTGCCTGCAGCTCCTGCAGCAGTTTCAGGTAATCCCGGTCACTCATCCCCTCCGGCTGGCCGGCACGGTAAATATTTATATCAATCTGCCCGACCGTTGCCGCAGTTCCGGCGCTGATGCTCTTTGAAAGGCTCCCCGTATACACCGGGTCTGTCGCTGCCAGAAGTGTGATTCCCCTCTCCCTCTGGAGTCCTTCCCTGATCTTTGTCTTCAGTCCTTCAATGAGGCTGTCCGTCTCCCCAAAGTCCATCCTGTAATGGTCATCCTCATACTGCATGAAATTTTTCCACAGGAGTTTCACCCATGAGATGATTTCTTCTGACTCATCATTGATCTCTTTGGGGTCCGGCGGGTCAAGGTCGATGATATCGCTGATTCCTGCAAGGGTCTTCCCGACTTTCCCCGCCGTTTCGCCAAATGCATCCTGCATCTTCCCATGGTACACAAATGTGTCATACAGTTCATCCGTTGCCAGTTCTGTATCGGATGCGTCATCCACAATGCGGTAATCCGCTTTATAGGTGCCATACTTCCCGGCATACCATTTCACCATGTCCCGGAAGTCATCAATCAGCGTCAGGTGGCATTTCTGCAGGTATGCCCTGACTGCGTCCCCGGAATCCCCGGAAATGCACGCCGATGCATCAAAGCTTCCAATGTCCGTTCTGACTGTTTCCAGCCTTGCATCCCACTGCTCCCGGTATCCCGCTATCAGTGCCTGCGTTTCCTCAAGGGCTGCATACCTGACATGGTATTCTGTCCCTTTCCACATGGTTCCCAGGTCCCCTGTTTCATAACCTGTGCCCATGCTGTATGTGACCGGTGACCGCCAGTGGTATTCCTCCACATGGCTGTCACCCTCATCATCTTTTTCTCCCTGTCCCCTCCTGAGCCTGTCAGCACTCATCCGGTCAATGTCGACCATGCTTTTGCAGATCTGGATCATATCCGCCGTATCCTTGTTCAAAAGCTGCAGGTAGTTCTGGAATATATTTGAAATCAGCGTCAGCTGTCTGTGATAGGAATCAAGCACTTTTGAACCCCTGTCTGCCTCATACCCATACAGGAAATCCCCTGCAGGGGCCGCATCCTGCGCAAACTGATGCATATACCCCATATATGTTTTTTCATCTGCTGATATTTCACTGTTATCCGCCATTTCCTACCTGAGCATCGCCCGAAGTTCGCCCATCCTCTCTTCATCCGCTGATATTTCACTTTCAAGCTGTGTGGCCCTGTCCTCAATCTGCCCGCATATGCAGTCGAGGCGTGAGATATATTCTGCATACGATGCCAGAAGTGTTTTTATCTTTTTTTCGGTATATTCCCTGTAATGTGCCCCTGCCCATTTCTTTCCCGGTCCCGCATACCCACGGATATCATCTTTCTGTGCACTTATCCCGGTTCTGCTGCTTTGGATCTGCCCCTTTGCAGTGTTCAGGCGTTTTATCTTCTCTTCCAGTGATGCAATCTCCCCGCCCAGCTCTGACAGCTGCGACATAATCTGTAAAACATCAACTGCATTTTCCTCTTCCATCATTCTGCCGCCTTGTTAAATTCTCTCGGTACAAACATACATATAGAAATCTAAAAAATAATATTTTAAACGCTGGTCAATATTTTAACACATTTTCAATAAAAATACTGAACTAAAACCAATTCTATTTTCATCAGACACAGAGACTGATTACATATCTTCCATCAGTCCCTGAATGCCCTGTTCTCTGAAAACCTTCTTGTAATATCCCAGTTCGCTGCCGATCAGATCATCGATCTCACGCATCCCCAGAAGCTCTACCGGTGCCTTATCATCTGTCAGCACCAGATTTCCGCCTTTATATTCGGTCAGTCCTGCATCTATTTCCGTCATCAGTGCAGACAGCTTTTCATCGGAAATTGTCCTGCTGTTATCTTCAAAACTCTCTTTTCCCGTGCCGTCACCCATCGTTGCAAACAGTTCCCTGTTGGTATACCCGTTCACATCAACGGTATAAACTTCCGGGAATACACTGGCAATCGTATCTGCCAGATATTCATTGATATTTCCCTTCTGATCGGAATTCATGTTCATATTGACCACCATGACACCGCCCTGATTCAGGTGCTGCTTTACCAGTGTAAAAAACTCTCTGCTGGACATCTGAAAGGGAATCGTAATATCCTGATAGGCATCCACCATGATCACATCATATTTTCTGTCCACTGCCTGCAGGTAGGCTCTTCCGTCATAAGTTGAAACCTCTGCCTTTCCTGCCGCATCGAAATATTTTTCCGACAGATCCGTAATTTTCTGATCAATTTCAACGCCTTCTACGCTCAGGTTGTCAAAATATTTCAGACACTGCCTCGCATAGGTTCCGGTACCCATGCCCAGCACCAGCATGCTCGCATTGTCATCCTTCTGAACCCCGGCCATGACAGGCGCCGCCATGGCATAGTCGTAATACATGCCCGTCAGCGAATCATCTTTTCTGGTAATGGACTGCACGCCGAACAATACATTGGTGGACAGGATCACGCTGTCACCCGTTTCCTTCACCTGCAGATAATTATAGATGGACTCTCCTTCATAGGTCAGGTCATGCTCCCAGAAGGCAAAGCTGTCGCTGTTGCCAAGTACCGAGCACAGAAGAAACAGAACCGCCGACACGACGCACAGGATACGACGTCTTTTCTCACTGATGAAATAAACCAGTCCGAGCAGCAGCAGAACCCCGGAGAAAATCAGAAACGTCACGGAGGTCCCGACTGCGGGAATCGTCACAAAGGTCGGAAGAAAAGTACCGATGATGCTTCCGATGGTATTGAATGCGCCCAGCGTTCCTACTATTTTGCCGTTATTATCAAGGCTGCTGACCGTATATTTCACAAGAGACGGTGTCACTGTTCCCAGCAGAAAGAGCGGAAAAACGAAGATCACCATACAGGCCAGAAATGCCGCAATGATCAGGAAATTCTGATTCACCGTCAGAAGAAGCAGTCCTGAAATGCCGATGATAATGTATTTGCCGACTGCCGGAATCGCCGCAATCCAGACTGCAGCAATAAGGATCCGGCCATACAGCCTGTCCGGATCCGGGTGCGCATCTGCGCTTCTGCCTCCATATATATTGCCCAGCGCCATGGCAATCATGATCGTTCCGATAATGATCGTCCATACGATCTGTGAAGATGAAAAATATGGTGCAAGCAGCCTGCTCGCGCCCAGTTCCACCGCCATGACCGCCATGCCTGAAAAGAATTCCGTCAGATAAAGATAATACCGATTTGCCAAAATGCTCCTGTTTTCCATTTGCCCTGATTCACTCCCCTGTTTTATTCCGGTGCCGATATTATTTTATTATATACATTGGAGTGGACTCCAGAGCAATATGAAAATGGATTCTGGGACACTGATTTTCCCTCCTGTGTTGTTTATGTTCGTTATACCGTCTGTCACTCCCTCTATTGTATAACCGGATATCCGTATGTGCAATTTATAAAGAAAACACTTCATATGCATCTGTCAGTGTTTACGTTTGACTCATTTATAATAATGATATATGATGATGACAGTATAGTTTAACGGAGGCTCTGATATGAGACAAAAGGTTACGATTCAGGATATTGCAGATGCATTAAACATTTCAAGAAACACTGTTTCCAAAGCCATCAACGGAACAGGTACCGTATCAAAAGATACAAAGATCAGAATTTTCAACAAAGCATCGGAACTGGGTTATAAGCAGTTTTCCATGCTGCATCAGGATATCACTGAAACCATGGCTACACAGTCAGGCTATGAAATCGCGCTGTTTACCCACATGGCTCTGAGTACTTCGCATTTCAGTTCAGACCTGCTGCATTCATTTCAGGAACAGATCAGTACTCTTGGCTATCGTTTATCGATGTACACCATTCAGGATGATCTGATCAGTCAGCGGAAACTTCCTGCCAATTTCAATCATGAAGCTACTGTCGGCATAATTATCATTGAAATGTTCAGCGAGGAATATACCGATTATCTGTGCAGTCTTGATATCCCGACACTCTTTATCGATACCTTTGCAAACACTCATAGAAAGCCCATTGCCTCAGATGTTCTATACATGGAGAACCGGAACAGTTCTTACCTGATGACTTCGGCACTGATCGCCGGCGGATTCAGGAAAGCCGGTTTTGCAGGCGACTGTCTCCACTGCCATTCCTTCTATGAGAGATGGCTCGGCTATTGCGACGCCATGCAGGAGTATTCGGTTGACAGCTATAAAGATTACTGCTTTCTTGAAAATGACAATCTGCCCTATACGGACCCCGATCTGCTTGCTTCAAAACTCAAAGCGCTTCCCCATCTGCCAGACGTCTTTATCTGCGCAAATGATTACATTGCCGTGGATATGATCCGGGCACTCAAGTCCATGGGGCTCTCCATCCCCGGAGATATCCGTATCACAGGCTTTGATAATTCGGCAGAATCCAGAATCATCGACCCTCCACTGACCACTGCTGATATTCCCGGTGATTCCATGGGGCATATGGCCGCGGATCTTTTGCTGTCAAGAATGCAGCACCCGGAAATGTCCTATCGCATCGTTTATGCACAGACAAAAGTCATCACCAGAGCCTCTACCGAAATATAATTCTCAACCGGTCAGAAAGGACACTGCCTTTAAACTGCGCAGTGTCCTCTTCTTTGTCCCGTCATCTGATACGTCCCCTGATTCGTGTTACTCTGATCAGGAAATCTCCATATCATATTTCTCAACCGTGAAACAGGTCTCACCATCTGCAGAAAAGCAGATGCCTTCACAGCTCAGATCCGTATAAATCAATGAGCTCATTGCATATCTGCCACCATCTGCGAACAGTTCAACCGTGTATTTATCCATCAGTATCCGGATCTCCATATTCTGGTGAAACGGACTGACTTTCATTGTTCTCGTACAGATCACATCTCTGTGAAAGCCCGCATGAGTTCTGTCGAACGTAATCAGGCTTTTTTCAGGTTCATATACAACCTTTGTATATTTATTCCGGCCGCACGCCAGACTTATTTCAAAACGGCTGCAATCTGTCCGGATCAGTTTCAGAATCAGATCAATCTGTCTGCCGCTGATCAGATCTGAACATGTTTCTCCCTCCGTTATGGTCATGCTCTTTACAAAATGATTTCTCCGGTATGTCTCAATTTCGTAGACAGGATACTGACAGAGCCTGCCATCTGCAAGCGTCAGCACTCTCGGAAAACACATAACTCCGGACCAGGCGAATTCTTCCGGTGTAATATGGTTATCCCAGGACTGCATCCAGGCAATCATAACCCTTCTGCCATCCGCCGTTTTCAGCGTCTGCGGCGCATAGAAATCAAGTCCGTAATCCACGGCCTGTAATGTTTCTCTGCACATTCTGTACTGTTCATCAATTCTGCCGATAATGCACAGCGTTCCGTTCCCGTTATGAAATTCCAGCCCGTCCGCCTCCATAAACTGCGGCGATGTGATCAGGACATCTTTGCCATCAAGTTCGAACAGGTCAGGGCATTCCCACATTCCACCATACTTTTTCTCTGATCTGTCCAGGCTGCTGACATAGCTCCACTGTCTGAGATCTTCAGACCTGAAAATGACAACCTGTCCGTCGTTATCCTGATTCTTGCTTCCGATCAGTGCATAATACACACCATCCTTCCGCCAGATCTTAGGATCTCTGAAATCGTGAATATTACAGCCTTCCGGCAGCATCTGCGGCGTTATGACAGGATTTTTATCTGCCTTCGTATATACCACTCCGTCACCGGTTGCAACGCACTGCGCCTGTATCATTTCCTTTCTGCCGTTTACTGTCTTCTCGCAGACTCCCGTATACAGCAGAATATGCCTGCCTTCATGTTCAACAGCACTGCCGGAGAAGCATCCCTGCGCGTCATATTCCATATCCGGTGCAAGTGCCACAGGAAGTCTTTCCCATTTCACAAAGTCCTTTGTTATCACATGTCCCCAGTGCATGGG
>CAYMBY010000127.1:0-2389 GCA_964388815.1 uncultured Butyrivibrio sp.
ATCTCTTCGTCATGGCCGGAAGTCTCTGTCACTTCCTGTGTATGTATCTGTATATCGCCTGAAGCCCGGGTTCCATAAACCTGGCAGTTTTCCAGTCCGAACCCAGTGATGATATCTGCATCTTATGATTCATTATCTGTACAAAAGAATGGAGTGTTGCAAAATGATTGATTTTTAATCATCGGACAACACTCCCTTTCTTTTTTACATTTATAAATGTTTTTTGAATAAATCTATTATTCTTTTTCGTAGTGATGTGTATCAGGTGTAACCTTAATAAGCCTGCACAGGTTTCATTGTCTCAGGCTGTCTTTTTCAGCGGATGAAGTGATTCTTTCAACCTGTCACCCTGAATCCTGGAATGCAGTTTGTTTATGTCATAGCCTATCACCAGAAAAAGAAATTCAGTTTTTACATTGGTTTTGCCACGTGTAAGGAATCTTTTGTACTGATAATCACTTTTCAGTACACCAAAGGCCCCTTCAACCTGAATCGAACGGTTCATCCTCAACAGTGTTCCTGTTTCTGACATGATGTTTTCATATGACTGCTGTCGGTATCTTATAAATTCTTTTGAGACGCATATCTTCCGGTTGCCGGAACTTTTTGTACACTTCCCCTTAAAAGGGCATCCGCTGCAGCCTTCACACTCGTAATGGCTCGTTTCGGATACGAATCCGCTGCTGCTTTTGCTTCTCCCTGTATATCTGAATGTCAGTTTTCTGCCAAAGTGGCAGGTATATTCATCCTTTTCAGCATCATAGGGCATGTTTTCACGTCTGCCTATGTCGTTCCGAAAGCTTTTCTTCTTCCATTTCTCATACGTCTGGGGTTTTATATATGCTTTCTGCCCGTTATCATCCAGATAAACATAACCTTCTTCACTTTCATATCCTGAATCAGCCGTGACACTTTGATATTTATGGCCGCTCCGTTCCTTCATGTTCTCCAGCATGGGCTTTAATGTATGGAGGTCGTTACGGTCTGAAAACACCCCGACCCCGGTAATGTACTCAGCCTCAACCCCGATCTGCAGGTTGTACCCCGGCTTGAGCTGCCCGTTCATCATATGGTCTTCCTTCATGTGCATGAAAGTCGCATCCGTGTCAGTTTTTGAATAGCTGTTTCTCCCTTCAAACCTGCTTCTGGAAAGGTCATAATTATGCTGACGTTCAACATATGCTTTGGCCTCGTCATGCTGCTTCTGGAGCTTGCACGGGCGGTGGCCGCTTCCATATACAAATGTGATGCCCTGCCTTATACATTCCGCCCCAAGGAATGAGAACACGGCATCAAGATCATGCCCTGCTGTTTCGGCATTGAACGTGAACTCCTGCATGTAATCATGGTTGACCGCATCGATCAGCGTCATGGCCTTATCGTGCATTTTTGCCTCGTTTTTCAGGACCGCTTTCTTCCATACAAAGCTGTAACGGTTTGCGTTTGCTTCAATTTTTGTCCCATCAATAAAGACATTTTTATAGCTGACTTCCCCTGCAGAATGCAGGGCATTCACCAGCTGATAGAAAAGCCCTTCTATGGCAGCTGCAGCATAAATATGTCTGAAACGGTCAATAGTGGAATGGTCCGGGGCAGGGGCACCTGCAAGGAGCCACCGGAAGTTGATATCACGGCGGCAGGATTTTTCAACCTCCCGGCTTGAATAGATGTTCTCTGAATAGGCGTAGACGAGGATCTTAAACATGGTTATCGGTTCGAGGGCAGGTTTTCTTCCTTTGGAAGAGTAAGCCGCATACAGTTCTGTATAATCAAGTCCCTCCAATACATGGCTTAGCAGACGAACCGAGTCATCATCCGGAATAAGGCCTTCCAGATTTAATGGCAAAACCAGTTGATATGAATCCTGAAATTGAGTATAATTTTTATGGTTGATTATCTTACTAGTCATGAGTTAATTATACTACTGGCAGGCGCTTTAGCGCCTGCCTTTTACTGTATTCAGACAAAAAAGGAGCCGTTGCTCCATAACTGATTTCAAATCTCAGTTATTTTGCAACAGCCCCATTCTTTTTTATATTATCTCATACGGTTCCCGTCATCCTTTTACATCGGTCCCTTATCTTTCAGGAAGGTATGCCACAGTTTCTTACGGCAGGCAAACGGTCCGATCAGTCCGTTCTCTTTTCCATCAAAACATTTGAACTTTTTCTGTTTCGACAGATCCGGCCACTGTGCATGTTTTCCGTCATTCGGATTGCCTGTTTTCACAAATGCTGCAATATAATCGATCATTTCTTCTGCCAGACGGTCATCTGTTTCTCCGAACGGTCTCCAGCACTGATCACGGTTTCCGAACACATACCACAGATCTGATGCGTGGAATGCCTTGAAACGGTTTCCCGGCAGCTCCCTGTCAAAGAAATAGCCG
>CAYMBY010000128.1:0-10228 GCA_964388815.1 uncultured Butyrivibrio sp.
CCGGAACCTGCTGTCCTGTTCTGCGGCAGTAGTCCTTTACTTCTTCTGTCATGTTTTCCGGAGAAAGGAAACACTCATCATTTGCATCTACTCTGGATGGGAAATCCTTTGCTTCTTCTGCCATAGCACAGATTTCAGCAAAACCGTATTTATCATTGATCTCATGACGTACAGACTGGATCATCCACAGTCCCATGATGTTCTTCAGACACCGGAACCGGTAATCGTAGCCGCCTTCGTTGGTGAAGTTGGCGTTCAGGCTCTCACGGGAAATCACGGGTTCTACGGTCTCAATGCCCATGAGTGACCAGGTGCCGGAACTGATATAGGAGCCGTGTTCACTGACCGAAGGAACCGCCATGACGGCAGCGCCGGTATCGTGCGTGGCCGGGATGACCACCCGGGCGTCAAAGCCGACCTGCGCCTGAATGGCAGGTGTAAAGTTCCCAAGGAAGGAGCCGGGCATCTTCAGTTCATGGAACATGGAAAGCGGCAGGCCCAGTTTCCGGATCAGTTCTTCGTCCCAGGTTTTGGTTACAGGACTTACAAGCTGCGTCGTGGAAGCATTGGTGTATTCGTTGGAATACATTCCGGTGAGCAGGAAATGAAAATAATCCGGGATCATCAGAAAATGTGCGGCATTTTCAAGTTCCTGCGGCGCCTGCTTCTTCAGCGCGGACAGCTGATAAATGGTATTGAAAATCTGTTTCTGGATGCCGGTGCGCAGGTACAGATCTTCTTCAGAAATGATCCGGTATACATCCTGATCCGCGCCGGCAGTGCGGTCGTCGCGGTAACAGTAGGATTTCCCCAGTTTCTGTCCGTCTGCATCTGTCAGAACATAGTCAACACCCCATGTATCGATGCCGACACTGACCGGAATCTTACCGGCAGTTTTACATGCCTTCAGCCCGGAGAGAATTTCGGTAAAGATATGGTCTGTATCCCAGAGCAGTTCGCCTTCTGTTCTGACAGCGCCGTTATCAAAACGGTAGATTTCTTCTGTGACCATCAGGTCGTTTTCCATATGTCCGAGGATATGGCGTCCTCCTGATGCACCGATATCAATTGCAAGATAATACTTCATTCTGATCCTCCATGCCGGCTGTATACGAGCCCGGCAGTCTGTTTACTGACTTATGAATTTACCTTAGCACGCATACGGCCGGCGGATAAGGTCGTAACTGACCAAAAAAAGGGACTTTATTTGCAGAGGGAAGCATGGTACGATAAATGATGTAAACAAAAACAAAACAGACCTGGAAATGCTGAAAATGCGCGTATCTGTGTGCGGAGAGGAGAAAAAACTGGACAGGGAACTGCTGGATTTTCTGAAGAAAATCACACCTGAGGAACGGTCTATTCTTGACGGATGTTCCGCAGTGGATATGAAGATCTACAATGAGGACGGGACGAGCATCGTCGATGCGGGGAAACTTCTGGATAAGGGAAGGCTGATCGATATCCGTGTCAATACGCGGTTCGTTCATTTTCCGCGCCATACACACAACTACGTGGAAATGGTCTATATGGTGCAGGGAAGTACGACACACATTATCAATGACACGGAGAAAGTGGTGCTGCAGGCGGGAGACCTGCTTCTTCTGAACCAGTATGTGGCACAGGAACTGCTTCCCGCGGGAAGTGACGATATTGCCGTTAACTTTATCATTCTGCCGGAATTTTTTACGGGGACACTCAGTATGATGCAGGGAGAGAGCGCACTGAAGGATTTCATTACCATGTCGCTTTCGGATATGGACATGCCGGGGTATCTTCACTTTGAATCGCATGGACTTCTGCCGGTACAGAATCTGATTGAAAATATGATCTGGACCCTGGAAAGCCGTAAAAAGGGCGTAGATGCCATCAATATGGATACCATGGGCCTTCTGTTTCTGAATCTGATGCGCTTTGCACCGACGGCTGTGACACTCAGTCCGGCAGTTGCCGAGCAGAATCTTGTGTACGAAATGATACGCTATATTGATGTGCACTACAGAAACGCACAGCTGGGAACCTTTGCAGAAAAGCACGGAGAGAGCATTTCATTTCTGAGCAGACTCCTGAAGAAGAATACCGGACATAATTTCAAGGAACTGTTAAAGACCAGAAAGCTTCGTGAAGCTGCACGTTTTTTAAACACCACAGAGCTTCCGGTTGACAGCATTATGGAAAAAGTAGGGTATGACAACAGCAGCTTTTTTTACAGGCAGTTCCGGAAACAGTATGGAATGTCGCCATCTGCCTACCGTCTCGGGAGAAAAACGCAGGAATAAAAACAGTGCATAATTCCGGTATAATTCCGGCAGAAAAACTTAAGAATGCTTAAATCTGAATGACAGTAATGGACTTCCTTGATAAATCGCATTAAAATGTGAATAAACCATAAAACGTGAGGTGTAAATGACAAAGGAAGAGTATATCAGAGAAATTGATGAAGCACTTGCAGCAGGCAGACGTGCGATGAATGCGCTGAATGAAGCAGACGGCTGTCTTAAGTCAGCCAGAAACTGGGGGATTCTTGATATCCTGGGCGGAGGTATGTTCACCAGCTTTATCAAGCAGGAACGCCTTTCCAAAACACAGGATCTGGTACAGCAGGCAGGAAATGAACTTCAGAAATTTAATAAGGAACTGTCGGACATTCAGATGCAGAATGATGTACAGATCAGGTGTGACGGCCTGACACAGGCAATTGACATCTTTTTTGACAATGTATTTGTAGATGTCATGGTACAGTCCAAAATTGCAGATCTGCAGCGTCAGATGGCAGTTTCAAAGCAGCAGGTGCAAAATACGCTCGATCGTCTGGAACAGATGAAACGACAGGCATAAATCATAAATAAAAGAAGGCTTATATGGAACAGGATGGATTCATACTTCGAAAACTTGAACAGGGAGATATTGAAGAATTTGATGAGCTGTTCAGGTATGCATTTCAGGTAACGGATAAGGAGATGGAACGTACCGGGTGGACAAACCCGGCAATGAAGCGTTCCAAGGCTCCGGTCTTTGACTCATCTTACGTCCTTGGGTGGTTTTTTGAAGGACATCTGGCATCACAGATCGTTGTATATCCGATGAAAATCAATATTCATGGCAGGATCTACGATATGGGCGGCGTAACAGGTGTTGCGACTTATCCGGAATATACGGGACACGGGCTGATGCATTCGCTGATCCGCAAATCGCTTGAGCATATGCGGCTGCAGCATCAGAGCATCTCTTTTCTGTGTCCGTACTCCATTCCCTTTTACAGAAAACAGGGCTGGGAGGTGTGCTCGGATAAACTGACATTTACAGTCAAGGATACGCAGCTCCCGGACAGGAAGGATGTCGGCGGCATGATCCGCAGAGTAGACCCGCATGATGATGAAGATGTTCTGAAGGTGTGGAAGTATTTTGCACTGCAGCATCATGGCGCACTTCTTCGCGGAAAGCTGGAATGGCAGGAATACTGGCGCTGGGAAACAGATGATGTGATGGGCGCGGTTTATTATGATTCCAGAAACAAACCGATCGGATTTATTGTTTATTATATTGAAGATGATATTTTCAAGATCAAGGAAGTTGTGTATCTGAGCATGGAAGCCAAGAACGGGCTCTGGAATTTCATCAGCGCACACTTTTCCATGGTGGATAAGGTCATCGGTGACAATTATTCGGGCGAACCGATTGCCTTTCAGTTTGAAGATTCAGAAATCACAGAAACGATTGAACCGTATATCATGGCGAGAATAGTGGATGCAGAGAGCTTCATGCGTCAGTATCCGTTCCGTCTGACCGGTGAGCATACGGATTTCTATTTCCAGATCACGGATCATGATGCGGGCTGGAATCAGGGTACTTTCTATGTGGGAATCATGCCGGAAAACGGCAGACAGATCTGCAGAAAAGTAGATGACAAGGAGGCGGATCCCAAGCGCCTTGTAAAGCTGGATATCGGAACACTGACGGCCATGCTGATGGGATACAAACGCCCGATGTACCTTTATAATAACGAGCGTATTCATATGAACTACAATCTCCTGAAAGAACTGGAACAGGCAATACCGGGAGAAAAACCATATTTTTCAGATTATTTCTGATATTTATCATTGGAGGAAAAAGAGATGAAATGGAACCGGCTGATTATGGCAGGAATTACGGCAGCGGTACTGGTAACAACCGCAGGATGCGGAACGGCAGCTACAGATACTTCAGATACGGCAGCGACGCCGGCAGCATCTGAAACTGCCACGTCAGCTTCGCAGGAGAGCGCTTCAGCTGCCAGCACAGCTGCGACAACATCTGATTCGGCAGCAACTGCAGATTCCGTACCGGAGGGAATGTACCGGAGTGAACTGACAAACGAGCCGATCGATGATGCACTCAAGGATCAGAGACCGATTGCAGTCATGGTGGATAATGAACAGACTGCGCTTCCGCATTACGGAACGGCAGATGCGGATGTTGTCTATGAACTGATGAACAGTACCATGAATAACCGGATCACCAGACTGATGTGTCTGTATAAGGACTGGGAGAAGATTACGCAGGTCGGAAGCGTCAGAAGTACGAGACCTACCAACATTCTGCTGGCTTCTGAATGGAATGCGGTGCTGTGTCATGACGGCGGACCTTACTATAATGACCAGTACTTTAAAAAGGCTTATTCAGCACATTTCTCAGGAGGATTCTCCAGAGTAAACAACGGAAAGTCCAGAGAATTTACGGAATATATCAAGTCAGGAGACCTCGACAAGAAATTCAAGGCTTCAAAATATTCAACAACATACAATGAATACAGACCGGACGATGATTCACACTTCAACTTCTCGGCAGATACCGATGCGAAACTGTCAGATACCTATAAGTCAGTTCTGAGTGCGACGGATATCAAACTTCCGTTTACACATAACGGCTCCGAACTGAAATATAATGAGAAGACGCAGACCTATGATTATTATGAATACGGAAAGGTTCATAAGGATGCGGATACCGGCAAGGTCCTGACGTTTAAGAATGTCATCCTGCAGGACTGCACCTTCAATCAGCTTGATGAGCACGGATATCTGATTTATAACTGTATCGATACGGGGAAGGCCGGATTCTATCTGACAAACGGTCAGGCCAAGAATATCAGCTGGATCAAGGCAAATGAAACGGATCCGACCAGATATTATGATGAAAACGGAGATGAGGTTGCCATTAACACGGGCAAGACCTATATCGCACTGGTACCGGATGATACGTGGAGCAAGGTAACAATCAAATAAGAAAAAATAATTCAGGCAGGAAACAGGTACGTCTTGTATCGGTTTCCTGCCTGTGTTAAAATACCGTTGTCTGTTTTTATTGTAAACAAGCAGCTGAACAGGGAGGAATGAGTATGAATAAGAAGTTTGGAATTAAAGAGGTTGTTGCAACGGGTATTGGTACGGCTATTTTTGTAGCGCTGACAGAAATACAGATTCCGATCGGATTTATTCCGAATACATCTCTTCAGCCGAGAGCTGCGTTCCTTGCATTTTTTGCAGCAGTGTTCGGACCGGTTGTCGGAGGAATCATCGGACTTCTGGGGCATGCACTTGGTGATGCACTTTTCTATGGCAGCGTATGGTGGAGCTGGGTATTCCCGGATGCATTATTCGGCATTGTCATGGGTCTTTTTGTAAAGAAATATATGATCAGAGACGGCGGCTTCGGCAAGAAGGAAATCGTACTGTTCAATATTGTACAGGTAGTTGCGAATGCGGTTGCGTGGATTATACTGGCACCGGTTCTGGATATTGTGATTTATGCAGAGCCTGCAAACAAGGTGTTCACACAGGGAATTTTCGCATTTGTCGGTAATATTATTGTCATCGGAATTCTTGGAACGCTGCTTGCAGTGGGTTATTCCAAAATTGGCGCAAAGTCATCAAGTCTATCCAAGGAAGACTGATGATCGGACCGGAAACAGAAATCAGATAGAAATCAGAAAGTAACAGATGGAACCGATAATTGAGTTTAAGGATTTTTCATTTAAATACAGAGCACAGACGGAAGATACATTAAAACATATCAGTCTGAAAATATATCCCGGAGAGAAGGTCCTGATCATAGGACCTTCCGGTTCCGGAAAATCGACACTGGCACATGCCATAAATGGGCTGGTGCCTTTTGCATTTCCGGGGAAAATTCAGGGAAGCTACAGCGTAAACGGGCAGAACCCTGCAGAACTCGGGATCTTCGGACTTGGTAAAATGGTAGGCACAGTTCTTCAGGATACTGACGGACAGTTTATCGGGCTGACGGTAGCGGAAGATATTGCATTTGCCATGGAAAATGACAGGGTGGCGCAGGAAGAAATGGTACGGCGCGTGGATGCTGCAGCAGAGATGGTCTCCGTACAGAACTTAAAGCGCAGATCGCCCAGAGAACTTTCCGGAGGGCAGAAGCAGCGTGTTTCCATGGCCGGAGTCATGGTGGATGAGGTACCGATTCTGCTGTTTGACGAGCCGCTTGCCAATCTGGATCCGGCTACCGGTAAAAGTGCGATCGATCTGATTGATCAGATTCACAGAAAAAGAGAAGCTACCATCCTGATTATCGAACACAGACTGGAGGATGCGCTTTATCGTGATGTGGACAGGATTATTCTGATTGCAGACGGACAGATTGCAGCAGATATGAAGCCGGATGAACTTCTCTGCACTGACCTGCTCGTCAGAAACGGAATCAGAGAACCGCTTTATATCTCGGCGCTTCGCCATGCGGGTTGCAGTCTGCAGTCGGAGACACATCCGCAGCATATTGAATCCATGGATCTGACGGCATACAGCGAAAAGGTAAAAGACTGGTTCGGCCAGGTAAAGCTTCCGGTCAGAAAACCGGATGCGGCGCCGGAACTGGAAGTAAAAGGGCTGTCCTATTCCTATATTCCGGGGATACCGGTTCTGGAGGATATAAACTTTACGATCCATAAAGGTGAAATGATCAGCATTGTCGGCAAAAACGGAGCCGGTAAATCAACGCTTTCCAGTCTCATCTGCGGCTTCATGAAGCCGGATCAGGGAGTGATACGTCTTGCCGGACAGGACATTGCAGACTGGTCGGTGAAGGAACGGGGCGAGAGAATCGGACTTGTCATGCAGAGTCCGGGACAGATGATTTCCAAGCCGATGATTTACGATGAAGTGGCACTTGGCCTTACGGTACGGGGAGTTCCGGAGGCAGAAGTAAAGAGCCGGGTTCTCGAAGCGCTCAGAACCTGCGGCCTGTATCAGATGCGCAACTGGCCGGTATCGGCACTTTCCTTCGGACAGAAGAAGAGAGTGACCATTGCATCCATTCTGGTAATGCAGCCTGAAATCATGATTCTGGACGAACCTACGGCAGGACAGGATTACAGACATTATACGGAGATTATGGAATTTATCCGGAAAATAAATGAAGAATCAGGAATCACAATCATCATGATCACGCATGACATGCATCTGATGCTGGAATACACAGACAGGGCAATTGTCATCGCAGACGGACATCTTCTGGCGGATGATTCACCGGCCAATGTACTGACCGATGAAGTGATTTCGGATAAAGCGTTTCTGAAGAAAACATCACTGTATGATCTTGCGCATAAGTGCGGGATTGAGGATGCATCTGCATTTGCAGAACGTTTTATTTATTATGAAAAAATGCATCCGGTTACGATGGAATAACGGGTGCAGTGCGGAGGAACCATGGCACAGCAAAGCGGAAAATTACTTTCATACGAGCAGAAGGACACCTGGATTGACAGGCTGAGCGGAGTAACAAAACTTGTCTTTTTTTTGGTGTGGTCCATTACCAGTATGATTTCATATGATACCAGAGTACTGGCAGTAATGCTGATACTCAGCATACTGATTCTGAAAGCTTCGAAAACGGAGTGGCGCCAGGTCGGCAAGGTATTCAAACTGATTCTGGTATTTCTGTGTATCAATATTATTGCAATCTTTATTTTTTCTCCCTATCAGGGAACATCAATTTACGGAACGAAAACGGTACTGCTGCCGCTTGCACTGGGACATGATCTGACGGTGGAGCAGCTGTTTTATGAGATGAATATTGTCATGAAGTATATGACGGTTGTGCCGGCGGTATTCATGTTCATTGTGGCGACCAACCCGAGTGAATTTGCAGCATCTCTGAATAAAATCGGTGTCAGTTATTATGCCGGCTATTCTGTGTCCATTGCACTTCGCTATATCCCTGATGTACAGGATAATTATGTCAAGATCAGAAATGCGCAGGAAGCCCGCGGCATAGAAATGTCTTCCAAAGCATCACTGATGGACCGGATCAGGAATACCTCGGCAATTATATTCCCGCTGATCTTTTCCAGCATGGACCGCATAGATGTTGTCAGCAATGCCATGGAGCTCAGAGGCTTCGGCAAACTGAAAAAGAGAACCTGGTATATGGGAAGACCCCTGAAACGAAATGATTATCTGGTACTGGCATTTACGGTGATCTTCTGTACGGCGGCGCTGGTGATCACATTCAGAAACGGCAGCCGGTTTTACAATCCGTTTGCCTGATCATTCCGGAAACAGTGAGCTGATCAGTTTGTCATGGAAGAGAACTGCAGCATCATTTTTTCTGGAACTGTTCAGGTACATATATTCCCCGAAATGACTGTTGCGGCTGATAATGGGAACGAGGAAAGCATTCTGCGGCAGCAGGTATTTGGCATATCTGGGTACAATGGCGATTCCGGAACCGATGGAAACGAGAGTCAGTGCGGTGACGAGGTTCCGGACAGGCACCGCATGTGCGCGGTTATGGGTATATTTCTGTACCAGCTGGAAATTCTGCGCATAGGGGCCGAACAGTTCATCTGCGAACGGAACCAGAATGGTCTCGTCCGCAAGATCACGCAGCTGGATCTGCGGGCGTGACAGAAGCGGATGCCCGGGATACAGGCAGACATAGGTGTTGTGACTGCCCAGCTTCCGGGACAGCACATAATCCGGCAGACCAATGTATTCACACGGAGAAAAAATAATATCGTAATCTTCTGTCAGTTTTTGCGGAAGACCTTCTGTCCTGATATCTATGTCCAGCATGATATCAGGATATTTTTCTTTAAAGCGTCTGAAAAAATTCTGCAGGTGGCTGGAGTAGGCAAATTCCAGGACACAGGCAATGCGGACGGATCCCTGCGCAAAAAGGGGATCTGCATGCATGGAATGCATAAGATCCTGCTGCTGTTCGAGGAGCGAAGGGATGGAGGCGGCAAGCTTCTGACCGGCAGAAGTAAGTGATACTTCGTGCGTGGAGCGCTGCAGAAGCTTTACACCCAGTTCCTTCTCCATGTCGGCAACGTGACGCGAGAGGATGGACTGGGAAATATAGAGATGTTCGGAGGCTTTGCTGTAGCTGAGCGTCCTGGATAAAATCATGAATTCATAAAGCCGGTCTGTCGTCAAGGAAAGGCACCTCCTTCAGAAAATGTTCAAAATCTGCAGCAATCTTCAGAACTTCCGGCCTTGCATCCTCGCGGTAAAAATAGGAGAGGGAGGCAGGACAGCTGATATCCTTTACCGGGACGCAGACACATCTGGGAACCGGGTACGGAGGTTCATCCGGCAGCAGCAGAATACCTTTGCCGATCGGAACATAATAGGGAAAATGTGAAGGCTCCGAACAGGCGTCATAAATCTGGTAACGGATTTCTGAACGGTCAAGGTTATCCTGAATAAATCTGCGCATGGAGGATTCTTTCGTACGCGGATACTGAATGAAAGTTTCTCCGTCCAGTTCCTTTAATGTCAGAAAGGGCTGTTCCGCGAGCTTATGCGAAGCCGGCAGCGTGACACAGGGTCTGGCAGCCAGATAATTCACCCGGCAGATATTATCAAACCGGATGGAATTCAGAACGGGACCGAAAAATAAATCAATATTTTCGTATAACAGACCTTCTTCAATTCCGGAAACGGTATCATTGACAAGATCAATGAGGGCATTCGGAAAGCGCAGATTGATGGTGTCGAGATAAGGGCCCAGATACATGGGCATGCCGCATCCGATCAGCCCGATCCGAAGATGGTCAATGGAAAAGTCAGGAGTGTTCAGAAGCGATTTCTGAAGTGTTTCATAGTGTTGAATAAACTGTCCTGCATTCTCATAGAGGGCGAGTCCTGCGCCGGTCAGCCGGAATTTCTTTCCCGGTTCAAAGAGCCTTGTACCAAGATCTTCTTCAAAAGCGTGCATGCGT
>CAYMBY010000129.1:0-18291 GCA_964388815.1 uncultured Butyrivibrio sp.
GGCACGTGCCAGAGGTCCCCTGCGAACGTCCATGGCAATGCATGCAGACGCTCTCTGACTTCTGATCAGATAGATCGGCACAAATCCATGATCCGTACCGATATCCGCCACTCTGCTGCCTTCGCTCACCAGATCCGCCACCGCCTGCAGACGTGCCGAAAGCTGTACATTTTCACTTTCCTTCTGTATCATAAAATTCCTATCCTGCCATTCAATCAGATTGTCTCTTTAATAAACTCAAAACAAATCAATGAAACAATATCAGTGTATCACAAAAGGGGCCGGTAATTCTACCAGCCCCTGAATTTCTCAATATCTATCCGTCACAGTTCAGATTTTGAACACACTGACTTCCTGATTCAGCGTATCTGCAGCTGTCTTCGTCTTGTCTACCTTTTCCAGCACAGACTGCGAATACTGATTCATCTGTGTATTTCTGGTGGCAATATCGGTTGTGCCTTCTGCACCTTCTTCTGCTGCAGTGGAAACTGCATTTATGGATTCTGTAATATTTTCCAGGGACTGAAGGAGTTCATCCGCTACCGTCTTCACGTCCATGATCAGATCATTATAATATCCTGAATCCTTGATATAATCATTGGTTGTATTATCAAACATCTGCAGTTCCTGTGTCACATCGGTCTGTACAAATTCCAGAATGGCATTGGCATTATCTGCCAGATTCTTCACTGCCGTCATTACGCTTCCTGTAATGTTCTCAATTTCCTTGACCGTCTGCTGAGACTGGTTGGCCAGATTGCCGATTTCTGTTGCCACAACTGCAAAGCCCTTGCCTGCTTCTCCTGCTCTTGCAGCCTCAATTGAAGCATTCAGTGACAGAAGATTGGTCTGGGTCGAGATTGCCATAATGGCATCTGTCAGATCTGATATCTTTTCCACAACTGTAACATCCTTGAGCGCCTTCTCGATCTTTCCGCTGATCTCATTCTTCACGTCTTCCGTATGCTTTAAGATATCGCCCAGTTCTGTCTTTACACCATTGACACGTTTGATGATTTCTTCTGATTCCTTGGTTCCGTCCGCTGCCTTGTCCACCATGTCTTCGCAGGCTTTTCTGATCTGTCCGGAGGACTCAAGTACCAGCTGGGCTGACGCACTTGTTTCTTCCATGCTGGCTGCCAGTTCCTGTGTGGTTGCCGAAATACTCTCCAGCTCCGATGTAAGCTGTGATACACTGCTGTTCACTTCTGTCACACTTCCATTGATATCTTTGGAATTGTCAATGGTCTGTGCCACAAGTTTCTTCAGAGAATCTTTCATCCGGATGGCATCTGCTGCCAGCATGGAAAATTCATCTTTGCCGTTTGCAAGTTTTTCATCCATTTTTACTGCAAGATTACCCTTACTGATTTCTGTAAAGAAGCCCTGCATTTTCTTCAGCGATTTATCAATTGTCATCAGAATCAGCAGCATAAGGATTACTTCAATTACAATCGAAACAATTGAAATGGATGCAAGCTTAATCACTGCTTTTCTCATGGAAGCTGTCTGTGTTGCCTTTACTGCCGCAACCTCTTTATCGATATCGTCTGTATAATTGCCGGTGCCGACTACCCACTGGAATCCGTCAAACACCTTCGTGTAAGAACGCTTGGGCTGATATTCCGTTTCACCTTCCTTGGTAAAATAGTAATCCTCAAAAAATCCGTCTGTCGGATTCTGCTTTGCGCCGTCAATAAAGCCCTTTACCATGGCAAAGCCATTACTGTCTTTTGTCTCCAGTCTGTTGGTACCCTCAGTATCTTTTCCCAGAAGTACCACATTGACTCCGTCATAGGTATCAATCCAGAAATAGCCATTGTCACCATAGCGAAGCGCTCTGACCCTGTCCGCTGCATTCTTCTCTGCTTCATCCAGTGTGCAGGTTCCGTTCTGATACTCATCATAATAGGTCTGGATCAGTGAGATTACATTTCCCACCTGGTCCCGGATCATATTATCATAATCATCCCGCAGCGTCTGTTCCTGTTCCTTGGCGGCAATCTTATTATCATTTACAAGATTTACTGTACCGATAGCGCTCGGCGCGATGGTAACTGCAATTACCACAACTGTCAGAATCACCATCTTCATTTTTACTGTCATCTTCATCCCAAAAAACCTCCTTGTCTTACCAGCATGAATTTATGAACAATATATACAAAGTGACAAATATAATCATGATATTAATGTTATCATATTTATTTTAAAACACCTATATTTCTTTTATTCGCATAACAAAATCGTCAGATTATCCAAAAAAGCGCCATGGAATTCAGTATATTTTATTACTGAATTCCATGGCGTTGTACTGCAGTGTATCACTCATTTCCATCAATTAAAATCAATCAAGATAATCCTTCAGTTTACGACTTCTGCTCGGATGACGAAGTTTGCGGAGTGCCTTTGCTTCGATCTGACGGATACGCTCACGGGTAACATTGAATTCCTTACCGACTTCCTCCAGTGTTCTGGCTCTTCCGTCGTCCAGTCCGAAACGCAGCCGCAGAACCTTCTGCTCACGTTCCGTAAGTGTTCCCAGGACTTCCACCAGCTGTTCTTTCAAAAGTGTGAAAGCTGCAGCATCTGCAGGTACCGGAACATTATCATCCTGAATGAAATCACCAAGATGGCTGTCTTCCTCCTCACCGATCGGTGTTTCAAGAGAAACAGGCTCCTGTGAAATTTTCAGGATTTCACGTACACGGTCAACAGGCATATTCATCTGCTCTGCAATCTCTTCCGGCGTAGGTTCACGTCCCAGTTCCTGCAGCAGCTGACGGCTGATACGGATCAGCTTGTTGATGGTTTCTACCATATGAACCGGAATACGGATCGTTCTGGCCTGATCTGCAATTGCTCTTGTAATTGCCTGACGGATCCACCATGTTGCATAGGTGGAGAACTTGAATCCCTTACGGAAATCAAACTTTTCCACTGCTTTGATCAGTCCGAGATTACCTTCCTGAATCAGATCCAGGAACAGCATTCCTCTCCCGACATATCTCTTGGCAATACTGACAACCAGACGGAGGTTGGCTTCTGCCAGACGCTTTTTGGCTTCATTTCCGGTTTCAGACATCTCCTTAAGTTCTTCCGGTGTCTTATCCTTAATCAGCTCCACTTCTTCGTCCTTCATCTTAACCTTGGTAATATCTGTTGCTGCAAGCACTTTGTCTGCCAGCATTCCGGCTTCCATCTGCTTTGCCAGTTCAATTTCCTGATCAGCCGTCAGCAGCGGAACCTTACCGATCTCTTTCAGGTACATTCTGACCGGATCCTCAATGCTGATTCCGTCAGGAACGGAGAGATCGATGCTTTCCATATCCACATCTTCCTCTTCATTGATCAGGATCTCATCATCATCCGGCATATCGTCAGTATCATCTGTCATTCTAAGGACATCTACACCTGACTGCTCGAGCACCTCCAGGATTTTATCCATCTGTTCTTCATCAAGATTCAGTTCGGAAAGGAAATCGCTGATCTCGTTGTATTCCAGAACATTCTTCTTTTTCTTGGCACGCGCCAGAAGTTCCTTCATTTTGAGTTTGAATTTGGCTCTTGTTGCCTCATCCATTTCTCTGTTATCATCTTCATCTTCATTCTCGGAAGCTTCTTCAATCAGTTCTTCATCTTCTGCCTGCTCTTCTTCCTCATCCTGCGGTTTTACGGCTTTGGCCTTTTTCACTGCCTTTGCAGCTTTTACGCTTCCGGATTTTACTGAAGCTTTTTTTACTTCCTTTACTTCTCCCTGCTCATCTGTTACTTTCCTGCTCATCTTATTCTCTCCTCATCTGTTCAGTTTTGGCAAATCCGGAAAACTGTTTCAGTTATCCAGTATAATTCTTGTATGTGCCAGTTCTTCCAGCATCTTTTTACCTTCAATTGTCTTTTTCAGCGCATCTGTATCATCCAGTGCCAGTTCCTTCATCTGCCTGGCATAACCGGCAGTTTTCACATCCATGATGATATCATGAAGTGCCTTTTCCTTTTCATCTTTTGTTTCTATATTCACCAGATTGGTATTAAAGATCTCTGCCACTTTGCGCTGCTGTTCTTCTTCCGTAAAAAGGCTTACAATCGATGCCGGAACAAAGCTTCCGCTTTCAAGCCCTGTAAACATGCGCTCCGCGACATGCCGGTACAGCTCATCCGTAAAATCCTCTACGGTAATATATTTCCGGATCGTTGTGAAGATTCCGGGTTCATCTGCAATCCAGGTAAGCAGTACCCGCTGCGGCTTAAGTGATGCATCTTCAGGATCCTTTCCGGGCCGGATTCCTGATTTCGGCCGATCCGCCGCTTTCACGATTCCTCCGCCGGAAGCCATGGCTATCGAGGCTACCAGACTTCTCAGGTCATTCTGCGCAATGTTATATCTTGCTGCAACTGCCTGCAGATAATTTTCTCTTTCCACCGCTTCCTGAAATTCGCACAGTTTTTTGGCAATTTCACGGTAGAATCTTGTTTTTGCATCCGGATCACTCATGTCATATTCACGCTGCAGAATCCGGAGTTCGAAAAAGAATGTATTTTCCGCATTCTTCAGTCGCTCTGCAAAAGCATCTTTTCCCTCTGCCTTGATAAACTCATCCGGATCCTTATGCGGTTCAAGATTCAGTACTCTGCCGTGAAGCCCTGCCTCCTTCAGAATACCGATCCCTCGAAGTGCCGCCTTTGTTCCCGCGCCATCACTGTCATAGGAAAGAATCACTTCATCTGTATAGCGTTTTAAAATTTGCGCCTGCCCCGTGGTAAATGCGGTTCCAAGAGAAGCAACCGCCTGGGTGAATCCGGCCTGATGCATGGCAATGACATCCATATAGCCTTCGCATATGATCATATGGCCTGCACGGGCGTTTTTGGCATAGTTCAGTCCGTACAGATTATGACTTTTGTCAAAGATCGGCGTTTCCGGTGAATTCAGATACTTGGGTTTACCGTCTCCCATGACACGTCCGCCGAATCCGATCACCTTCTGATTGATATCCTGAATCGGGAACATGACACGATTCCAGAACTTGTCATGCGTACCGAACTTCTCATCATGTGACGCAAGTCCTGCTTCTATGATCTGATCATCCTGATAGCCTTTTGTATGCAGATACTTTACAAGGTCATTGCTGCTGACATTGGAATAACCAAGCCCGAATTTCTGCATGGTTTCATCAGACAGTTCCCGTTTTCTGAAGTATTCGTATCCGATTTTTCCCTTTTCGGAACGCAGCTGAAAATAGTAGTACCTGGCCGCTTCCTTGTTGATGTCCAGCAGAATCTGTCTTTTATCACGCAGTTTCTTCGCAGCAGGAGAATCATCCTCATCCGGAAGTGTTACTCCCCCGCGCTGCGCAAGCTGCCTGATTGCTTCGCCAAACGTCAGATTGTCATATTTCATCAGAAAAGTGAACACATCCCCTCCGGCACCACAGCCAAAGCAGTGATACATCTGCTTGTTGGCCGATACCGAAAAAGATGGTGACTTTTCGTTATGGAAGGGGCACAGTCCCATATAACTGGAACCTTTTTTCTGCAGATGGACATACTCGCCGATCACATCTACAATATCGTTCCTGGAACGTACTTCTTCAATCGTTTCCTGTGAATATTGCATTGTTACACCCTGTCAGTAAACATTCCATGATTTTGGAATGTAGATTTCCTCATAACGGGCAATCGCAAAGCGATCCGTCATCGCACTGATATAATCGCACACGATTCTGCCCCTTGGCTCCCCGTTTTCCATCAGTTCCTGAAGATATCCCGGCAAAAGGTTCACATGTTCAAGATAGTAGGCATACAGCGTTTTTACCAGATCGATCGCCTTGCCTTCTTCTCCCTTGGCCACCGGATTGGTATAGACATTCCTGAACATGAATTCCCGAAGTTCCATCATCGCCTTGTAAATCGGCTCTGACATTGTAATTTCATTTTTGCCGTAACTCGTCTCCACAATATCATGAATAAATGTATCCAGCCATTCACTGTTCGTATAACCGATCAGCCTGCCGATTTCCTGCGGAAGGTCGCCTTCCTTCAGTATTCCGCCTCTGATCGCATCTTCCATGTCATGACGGATATAGGCGATTTTATCAGAAAGACGTACGATCTTCCCCTCCAGTGTATGCGGTACCGTCTCCATTTCATGGTTCAGCACGCCGTCCCGGACTTCCCATGTCAGATTCAGTCCCTGTCCGTCCTTTTCCAGAAGATCAAGTGTACGAAGGCTCTGCTCATTATGTTTAAAACCATAAGGACAGACCTGCCTGAGCGCCCGTTCTCCTGCATGTCCGAACGGGGTATGTCCGATATCATGTCCAAGCGCAATTGCTTCTGCCAGATCCTCATTCAGTCTGAGTGCCCTTGCAATGGTTCTGGCATTCTGTGCAACCTCGAGTGTATGTGTCATCCTCGTCCGGTAATGATCTCCATCCGGTGTCAGAAAGACCTGTGTTTTATCTTTCAGTCTGCGAAATGACTTGGAATAAAGAATTCTGTCCCTGTCACGCTGAAAGCACGGTCTGATGTCACACAGTTCCTCCGGACGCCTGCGGCCTTTGGAATTCATGCTGAGCGTTGCATATGGACTGAGTGTTTCTTTCTCTCTTTTCTCAAGATCCTCACGAATCTTCAATCGCTGGCTCCTTTATCACTCTGAAGAAATAAAGTAAAAAACGGTTACAACTAAATATTCTGTGTAACCGCTCAGTTTCCTTTTTTTATTTTCAAAAAACTAATCAAGTATGCTGCGTTCTTCCGACCATTCAGCGCTCCGGCTTTCATATTGCTGTCTGATCCATGCAACCGCAGCTTCAAGTCCTTCCTGTGATATTTCAAAATGTTCACTGGTTTTAAGTGAATCCTCCGTCATACCGTATGCATACGGTTCCGGCCATACCGTTGCCATCAGCGTAGCCGGTTCTCTTTTTTCCGGTGGTGTGAAATGCACATTTTCAAGCGGCTCTCTTGCCAGTCTGTACCGCATCCCCTTACAGCTCCCGAAATATGCCTCTCCGTATTCATAATGTGTCAGATTAAAAAAATCCTGCAGTTCAATTGCCATACTCTTCCCCGCTCCTGCATTATATATCACTGGCCGGTATCAGAAATCTGCAGTCCTGATACCGGCCAGTATTCACTTCGTTCATTTTCTGTCAGAAATCAATCCGTCCCGTATCATGATGATTAACAACATAATAGGCGGCATTGTCGTCCGGTTTGATATAAACCTGCAGTTCCCTGATCTCCGCCAGCTTATGACCGTGTGCGACATAATCAGTTCTTGCCTTGTCCAGAATATCCTCCGTACGGATTTCATGGTCTCCGTACTGCACATAAACCTCATTTTTACTGGTTTTGACAGCTGCCTTCTCGGCAAATTCACTGCCGACTGCCGCTGCAACTCTGGCTGCCTTTTCAGATTTCTCCTTCATGACTTTTGCCGCAGGTTCAGTTGACTTCTTCATCTTCTGAAGCATCGGATCCGCCTTTTCCTTTGCAGATTCCAGTACAGGTTCTGCCTTGGCCTTCAGATCGTCCAGCACCGGTTCTGCTTTGGCACGTGCCTGCTCCAGCACCGGTTCCGCGGACTTAACTACCTTCTGCATGGCCGGACCCGCCTTCTGCGCCGCTTCATTCAGATAAGGTTCCGTTTTTTCCCTTGCCTTCTCAATATACGGTTCTGCCTTTTCAATGTATGGCTTTGTTGCTGCCTTTACATCTCTCATCAGCGGCTCTGCCTTGATCTTTGCTTCCTCGAATACCGGCTGTGCTGCTTCTGAAACCGTCTTTGCAAACTTCTTTATTGCCTCATTATTCCATTTACTGTCTTTTTCTCCCATAACTGACCGCTCCTTCCGAAAAGGTGATGCCACTCACGTATAAAAAATACCAGATATAGTATACCACATTATGATCATTCCCACTTCAGATAATTAATAACAAAAAAGATCTGCCGGTTACGACAGATCCTGCATTGACTGCGGAAAAAGGGACTTGAACCCTCACGATATTGCTATCACAAGATCCTTAGTCTTGCTCGTCTGCCAATTCCGACATTTCCGCATTCATCATTATGAAACTGTGCTGCATGTTCTTAAAAAGAACAGTGCAGGAGAAGGGACTTGAACCCTCATGATACTGCTATCACATGGACCTGAACCATGCGCGTCTGCCATTCCGCCACTCCTGCATTTCCGCGTTCCCGCGTGCAACATAGATTATTTTATCCATTAACCCCTGTTGTGTCAACCTCTTTTTTCATTTTTTTTCAAACAATTTGAAAAAATGAGTCTGCAGCGCCGTCCAGAGCGGGTTTCACAGCATATCAGAACCGCACCAGTTTATCATAATAATGATACAGCTGTCTGATTCCCTCACTTCTCTTCATCAGAATATTCAATGTCCAGATCATCAGAAGTACTGCCAGCGCACATAATACAAAAGCCGGTACTGTCATTTTCATCAGAACAATTCCTGCTCCCAGAAAGGAACAGATTACAAATACACCTGCCCAGATCTGCCAGCATAAAAGCTCGTGCTGCAGAAATCCCATCTGTATCAGAAACTCCTTCCGTTCTCTTTCCATATCTTCCTGTGATAAAGCATTATAATCCAGATTTTCCATATGCCGGATACAATCTCTAAGTCTCTTTTCCATCATTCCCCTCCACTCAGTACAGAAGCTGCGAAGCAATCCCCTGTTTCATTACAGAGGTTGCGAAGCACTCCCCCCGTTTCAATTACAGAGGTTGCGAAGCACTCCCCCGTTTCAATTACAGAGGTTGCTTTGCAACCTCTTTTAATTGCAGATGCAATTGCATCTGCAATTAATTATCTCACCTTTTCAAATCTGCGTAAAGATTATTACATTATTTCATTAATATAGAAAGAATGCGTTCATTCCAGTCATTACTGATGTCAACCGCTTTCTGCAGATCATCCGTCTCCTGATCCGGTGCACATTCACCACAGATATCCGTTCCCAGAACAAGATAATGATCCAGCAGGTAATTTACCAGGTCAAAAACTTCATCTGTTTTCATCGTTCCCTGATCCCAGTTTGTTATCATCTCGTCCGTCCTGAGCACATCCTTGTCAATTGACAGATATACCGGATAAAGCGGCTCCTGCGGCAGACTGATCCCGCCATTCACGTCTCTGCATTCCTCTGCATCATAAAAGTGCACCCTGTCTGAATATTCCGGGCTGATACTGTCTGCCAGCCTGTGATCCACACCGACTGCAATCACCTGTGCCACATTCTGCTGCCGGTCCAGCGCATTCCTGACCCAGCTTCCGCAGGACAGAATATCATTACCAAACGCAGACGGCTGCATATCCGGATGATGATCCAGCAGTATAAGCGTCACCGGTTCTCCGATCTGCCTGAGCATCAGTTCCGACATGTAATGATAGTTACCGGAATCAATAAAGTGGATTCCATCTGCTGCGCATCCTGCAGTATCCATCCTGCTCTGCAGTTCCTTCTGCGCATATGTGTCGCATATGCAGTTTGTTCCGGTAATATCTCTGCATGAAATAAAGCGAGGATTTTTTATTTTCAGATAAAAATCCTCGCCTTCATATATTCCGGAAAAATCAAATACCGTAACATCTGATTTTTTCATTATCCCGTTATTCCTCTTCCTTCATTTCGGTAAGATGCTCAATTGCATGATCACGGATCACACAGTCACCGCTTTCCTCCAGATGCATTTCTGCCGGTGAATTGACAACCAGCGATGCTGCATACTCCAGACCGGTCTTACGCAGCGTGAAGACCTGACGATCATCGGTTGTACGAAGTCCGACTGACAGATAATAATACCCTTTATGTCTGTAAAGAGCGGAATCCTCGATCGGAAGATCCTTTACCACCCTGCAGAACCTGATACAGTCATCCAGCGTTTCAAACTCAGCCATATATTTCGCATAATCCATGAGCGGTCTGGAGGTCATTTCTCTGTCAGTATCTTCGCTGCTGTCCTCATCCTGCAGATAAATCTTATTAATCATATCGGAAACTCCGCTGATCATGGCATTAAGCGCCATGCCTTTGTCTTTTCCGCTCTGTGCCTTTACTGCATCGACCTTATCCTGTGTCATTGCCTCCAGAATGCTGTTGGCTGCGCCTCTGATCCGGTCTGCCGCATTCTGAATATCATCATTATTCATCTTGACTGCAAAAATCCTGACGCTGCCGTCTGACATCATATTCTTCGACATCATAAGTACTTCGTTTTCCGGATTATAGTCAAGCTGCTCTCCAACTTCTCTGTTCAGCTGTGCCATAAAAGGTACACTGCGCGTCTCGCCGTTCACGACCGCTTCCGGAGTAAGTCCGATTTCCCGAAGTTCAGATGCTGCTATATTACATTCTACTGTAGTATTATTCATTTTCACGATAACCATATAGGTCAGCTCCTCTCTTTGAAATCCATACCCCATGTGTTCTCGCTTTTGTTTGATCTTATTATATCTCATAAATTAGCACTGTCCAGCAGAGAGTGCTAAAAATTATATAAATTATTGATAAAACCGCTGCTTTTCCTACTTACATTATACACCAGAAGGAACCTGTTTCGTAGTTTCTGTATAAAAAAAGTCCTCAAACCCAGAATACTGAGTTTAAGGACTTTTGGTAATCGGAGTGACGTGATTCGAACACGCGGCCTCTACCTCCCTAAGATAGCGCGCTAGCCAGCTGCGCTACACCCCGACGACATTTGCTATTATATTACACGGTTTCTGATCTGGCAACAGGTTTTTTTGAAAGATGAAATATTTTTTGAACGGGAGGTTGATATTTCACAATACTGCGGCCAGTTCCGCCTGTGTCAGAGCCGTTTCCGGGCAGAACCGCTCCGAATTCATATAGTCAAGAATTCCATGGAGCAGAGAACGAGCCTCCGGATATTCCTGTTTTTCCAGAAGTCCCATACTGCTGACGATCAGCCTGCCGCTGCCGACCCTGCATTCAAACAGAAATGCAAGTTTTCTGTGTCTTGCATAGCAGTCAATCACCTGAATCAGCGGATCGATTTTCTCGGGTATACGCATACTTCTTGATTCAGTCGTAATACTCCACCACTGCCACTGCGGCCACGCTCTGGTCGGGAAATCTGCAAATATCGGGTGTTTTTCATTCAATATAAATCCCATATACCCTTCCTGCTCAGGGAAGGTCCCCACTGACCAGAAATCCGTTGAGAAAGCACCTGCCGCAGAACCTGCGAAATTCTCCTTCAGTGCCTGCGGTGAAAGAAAAACTGTATCACCGTTTTGCAGAAGGCGGAACGCATCTTCGGGTGAGCGTGTAATAAAGACATTTCCGCTGCGCAGTACTTTTCCTTTTTCAGGTTGTACAGACTCCAGGTGCGGATAACTCCATATCTGATATTCATTATTAAATATCATATGATTTTTATTTTCATACAGAATCTGTAACGTATAGCATACAGCATTGCCCGTTTCCGGAAGTGTAAGTTTCACATTTCCGATCGATGTCAGTTCCCCTGCAGGGCAGATGACTTCTCCGCATTTTCCTTCCCGCTGTACGTTCTGTCCGTCCGTCAGCTTCCATACCACGTTTCCCGTGAGCTGATTTTTCCCGTAATTTGCCATTCTGAGCACTGCCTGAAATGTCTCGCCGCCCTCAAAGGTATATTTTGCAAAAGATGCCAGCGGAAGAACGGACGTAAAAAATTTTCTGAAACGATGCGGTGCAGCAAACGGATACGGCTTTATCTGCAGATGAGAATTCAGCATTCCGACAAGTGCCGTTCCCTGCCCGGGGAAATCCTGAATGCCGAGCAGCGATATTCCCGACATCTGCGGTGTACGCAGTACTGCCTCTACCTCTTCCCTGTAACACTGGAGCGCAAGTTCGCCGGTAGCCTCCACCATACTCTGCCAGCGCGGCTGATCACTCTTTCTGACAGATTCACGGATCGCACGCAGATTATCGGGTCTTGTCACTCCTCTGAACTGCCTGATCTCCGAAAAATCAGGCAGGATTTCATATTGCCCGACTTCAAAGGAAAATACCGGTCCGGCGTATTCCTTTCTCAGATGTTCCAGCGTTATGACATAGTCATGATCTGAAGCCGGGCGTAAATGATTGACAGCACCTTCCATTCCTGCCGAAGTTCCTCTGAGCATCTCCTTTCCGTAATTGGAGGATGTATAGAAATCGCTGCCGCAATCAGCTCCATGTGCCCCGTAAAACGGATTGGAAGCTCCTGCGTACAATCTGGATGCATCCAGTTCACGCGCGGTATTCAGCAGCACATGCATGTACCGTTCCCCTTCATTTCCCATGCTCAGTTCATTCCCGAAACTCAGCATCACAAATGAAGGATGATTGGCATATGCACGCAGAATCTCACGAAGTTCCATACGGTAATATTCCCTGCTCTGCTCCTGTTCAAAAGCATCCTTCGGATTCCAGTGTGACAGCTCCGGCTGAACAAATATTCCTTCTTCATCCGCTGCTGCAAAAGCAGCCTCCGGCGGGCAATGTGAATGAAATCTCAGACAGTTTACGCCATAAGCCTGATACCGTTTCAGTATTTTCTTCCATTCCCGTTTTTTTACAGGCATATGCCCCTTTTCCGGAAAAACACAGCAGTTTGCTTCTCCCCGGAGGAAAATACGATGACCGTTGTTCCTTAGGGCTCCACCATCTCCATCAAAAACTCTGATCCCGAAAGTATCAGATTTCTGCTCCATTTCATCAATAACTGCAGATATTTTATAAAGATTTCCTTCGTATTCATCCCATCTGCGCACAGTGTCGCAATAAGGAAGATCAGCAAATGTAAAACAGGTAATTCCACTTTCAAAACTGACATTCTGCATATACGTTTTGTCAAAAGCCGCCGACACAATTTTCAGAACTCCGCTTCCTGAAGTGCGGGCATCAACTTCAATTTCGACACGTGCCCCGGCTGTTCCCGGATATACCCGGATTGCACGGATAAAATTATTCCTTTCCCAGCGGATTCTCATAATACCGACAAATCCGTTCCAGTTTGTCTGCGTTTCATCTGTTGCTGCCGAAGAATATACAATTGCATCATGCGGCCAGCCGGTATATGCATTATCACAGTTCAGCCTGATTTCATTATTTCCCCTGTGAAGAAGTTCTGTAGCCTCATATACTGCAGGTGTGGATACCGTCCCGGGATAAACGGTATCAGGTGTTTTCCCATTAATAAGAATCCCCTGTTTTCTGCTGCGTTCCATTTCGACAAAAGCTCTTTCCGCCGGTAATATGTCAAGATAAAGCTGTCTGCAATAAACTGCATTTCCTTCATATACAGCTTTTCTTGTCAACCGCGTCGTAATCCGTCTGTTCTGAATCAGTTCCGCCTTCCACTGGTGTTCGGGTGAATCCGGTCCTCCGACATGATTCTCATCCAGGGTTCCGGGCAGTATCACATGATGTCTGCTCCCATCATTCAGTTGCACCTCATACCTGCCTCCCAGGTCGGTATATCCTATTGCCTCTTTTTCTTTTCTTCTCTGCATGACAACAGCCCTCCGATCAATTACAGAACCTGCACCATCACGGTGTACAGTTCAGTCATATCATGAGGGCTGTAATCTGTCATTTTCATATTTTGCTGACTGATATATTTATCCTGCTCAGTCACATTTATCCCGTAATTCTGCGGATTTCTTCCGTCAGAGCTGCCGCTGCCTGCGTATGAGACAGATGCCCCGGATGTGATCTTGCTCCAAAACCGTCACCTGTTGTATCCGGCAGTTCAAACGTCTCTACGTTCCGGTCTCCTGATGTTTTCATATATTCTGCCACTGCCCGCCTGATTGATGGCATCAGTTCGTTCCCAAGCATTCCGTAGCACCAGATCATCCGGCTTTCCGGATGACATTTTCTGAGAATGCATAAGAATCCGCGCACATCTGTTTCAAATGCCGTCAGATCCTCCTGATTCATTCTGCCGTCGCTGTTTCTCCGCATGGTATGAGTGATCCCGGTCTGCGGATCTGTCCAGTCAGGCTGATCAAAAGCGCCTGCGTCATTTGTTCCCAGATTGATGATTACAACATCCGGCTGCCATCTGTCAGCATCCCATCTGTCAAATGCACCCAGTTTCCTGTTGCGTTCTCCCTGCAGAAGCCCGCAGATCTGTTCATAGTATTTCGGTATCGCATGATATGTATTACCGTCCCACGCACAGTGTGTTCCCCAGCCGCTCTGACTGATACAGTGATACTCTGCATCAAGTGCTGCCGCTGTCATGAAGGCATAATTATCTACTGCACTGAAACAGCCTGATATCCAGTCCTGTTCACATTTTGCGCCGACTGTACCTTCTCCTGACGTTATACTGTCTCCGATGAATTCCAGTCTGGTCTTCGGTTCCGGCACCGGCTCAAAGCTCCCGTCCGTAGCCAGCTTCAGAATCTGAATCATTGTACCCGGATCATCTGACATCGCCTGTGTATCTCTGATAATTCTGACATTTCTGACCTCTTCGGGATTCATCATACGGTATACGCATATCCGGCTGCACCCTTTGGGAACCATGAAGCGCTGTGTCAGCACATGATTAATGACAATATCCATCCAGACTTCATAGGTGTCATAATCTGATCTGACTTCCACCCAGAGTTCCGAAGCCTTCATATTGAGTTCCAATGCTGCTCCTGTCCAGAACAGAGTCAAAGGATTTCTTTCTTCTGTTGTTCTTCCCCAGACACGATAATGCTCAATCTGCGTCAGATTATATTCCTTCAGTTCCATTGTGATTTTTCCTGCCTTTATTTTCTTTTTTTACGATTATACGCGTATTTCGATATAATGTCACTCCGCGGGTTCTGTACTCAAAAAGGCTGCAGCACTTCCGTATGCTGCAGCCTTCTCTCCCCATCATAAAAAAACAGTTTATTGCTTTTTCAGACACTTATATTAAATAACAGATTCATGCTCCATTTCAATACGACACAAAAATTTGGACAATATTTCTTCATATTTGTAAAAAAAAATTGCGCTGATATCATTTCCTGATATACAATACGTATAATTCAGTAATGTTTTTATACAGAAAGGATCATTCCTATGTCAGCTTTTTCTGATCTTTTAACGACCGCCATCAAAGATTCCGGTCTTTCCATTCCTTATCTCGCCGGACAATGTGGTATTTCTCCTTCTCTTCTGGCCAAAATGAAATCCGGGCAGAGGCTTTCTGATGATGAGCAGATCATGAATAAGCTCCTGCGGGCGCTGCGGCTGTCAGATCGTAAATATCAGGAACTTCTGGAAGCATATCATATCGAACGGATCGGAAGTGAACAATACCACTGCTATCTTGCCTGTATTCAGACCATCAACCGTTTCAATGATCTGGATCAGATTCCGTCCGGCTACATGAGCCGCTCCGTCTCCTATGACTTTAAGTACCGTACCACCTTTCACACAAGGCAGGATCTGAAACTCGTCTTCTCCTACCTTTTTGACCAGTGCCTGATCCATCATGAACCCATGCGCCTGATCTATCCGTCCGCTGATGGATTTCTGACCGATTATATTATTGCTCTGTCTCACTCTGTGCCTTCTGCAGATCAGTTGTTTCCGATCACACACATCATTCGCCTTTACCCGTCTTCCGCATCGAGATCCAGCTATCTGAATATCGCACCCGTTTCCAACGCTCTCTATACCCTGGCCATGAGCAACAACTATGACCCTTATTACTATTATAATGATGATGCAGCTGTACAGCTTTATCCCTACATGGTTCTGACGCCTTCCTATGCACTCATGCTGGACGAATCCATCAGCAACGGAATTCTGCTGAATGACCCCGATATGCTTACAGCGCTCCAGAATACCTATTCCTCACAGCTGAAAAAGTGTCAGCCTCTGACCCTGAAGATTTCTGATTTCAATAATTACCTTTCTCATATGCTGCATTCGCTGTCCATTCTTTCTGCCGATGGCAGAGAAGCATACTCACTATCAAGTTATCCGTGTCTGATGACCTCCATTCCGCCCCAGATGGCAGCGCGCCATCTGCCGCCTGCTCTCCTGAGCAACCCCGGAATTCAGGATTATATGCGCCGAAGAACCTCGCTCTACAATTATCAGATGATCAATACCTTTACGCTGAGCGGTCTTGAGCAGTTTATGGAAAACGGTATCATTGAAGAGCTGCCGGATGGATTTCATACTCCGCTTTCCTATCCTGAACGTCTGGAAATTCTCCAGATTTTCCTCCGTTCCGTCCGTGAAGGCCATATGCATATCCGCCTGTTAAAGGAAGAAAAGCTGACTATATCAGCTCATTTCAATATTACTACCTATGCACCGGGAGAAACACTTTTTCTATGGAAATATCCACAGATGCCTTTTGTGTATGACCAGCTTCTGGAGCGCAGCTTTGCAGATACGCTTCGCAGTTTTCTGATCTTTCTGCCGGATTCCGACTTCACATGGAATGAAGCGGAAAGCCAGAAGCTTCTCTTTGAGTACGCGGATCAGCTTGCAAAATAATACGTTATTGTTGCATAAACATACAGTATAATGATATTCTGATACTATGTTTTATTCGGGAGGTAATGGTATGAACGGGGTTTTAGAAACAATTGACAACGCGGTATGGGGATTACCGCTGATTTGCCTGATTCTGATCGTTGGCGTTTTCCTGACAATCAGGCTGCGGGCATTGCAGATTACCGGACTGCCTCAGGCGATCCGGAATGTCACCGCCAATGAAAAAAGCGGAAAGCACGGCGAGGTATCCAGCTTTGGAGCACTCTGCACCGCCCTGTCTGCCACGATCGGGACCGGCAATATCGTCGGTGTGGCAACTGCCATCGTCGCAGGAGGTCCCGGCGCTTTGTTCTGGATGTGGATTGCTGCTCTTCTGGGAACGGCAACCAAATACTCCGAATGTCTTCTGGCCGTCAGATTCCGGAACATTGCTCCGGATGGTCATATCGTTGGCGGTCCGTTCTGCTATATTGAAAACGGTATGGGCAGAAAATGGAAATGGCTGGCCTGCATCTTCGCATTTTTCGGTGCTGCGGCAGGGCTCATGGGAATCGGAACCAGTACACAGACAAACGGTATTACCAGTGCCGTACACAATTTCTTTGACCCGGATTCACTGAACACAATTCAGCTTTTCGGAAATTCATATTCAGTTTCAGTTGTGATTTCTGCTGTAATCATCACCGTCTGCGCCGGTCTTGTTATTATCGGCGGTCTGCAGCGTATATCCAAAGTTGCAGAACTGATTGTTCCGTTTATGGCAGTACTTTATATTACTCTGGCGCTGATCATTCTGATTTCACATGCTTCTGCCATACCCGGTGCCCTTGCAGAAATCATTCAGAGTGCATTCGGTATGCGCGCCGCTTCAGGTGGTGCTCTTGGCGCCATGATGCTGGCAATGCAGAAGGGAATTGCACGCGGAATATTTTCCAATGAAGCAGGACTTGGAAGTGCTCCGATTGCCGCCGCTGCGGCACATGTGGATATGCCTGCCAAACAGGGTCTGGTCTCCATGCTGGGAACCATCATTGATACCCTGATCATCTGTACCATGACAGGTCTCTCCATTATCATCACCGGTACCTGGAACATCGGTCTTGAAGGTGTTGAAGTATCGACCAGAGCATTTCAGCTGGGTCTTCCTTTTCCTTCCAGAGTTGCTTCCTTCAGTCTGATGCTCTGCCTCGTTTTCTTTGCATTTACAACCATACTCGGCTGGAATTATTACAGCGAACGCTGTCTTGACTATCTGACTCACGGAAACAGACATGCACTGAGAATCTTCCGCTGGTTCTATCTGCTGGCAGTACTGGCCGGACCATTTATGACGGTTTCCGCCGTATGGACGCTGGCTGATATTTTTAACGGGCTTATGGCTATTCCGAATCTGATTGCACTGGTTGCACTGAGCGGCGTCACCGTATCCGAAACCCGTCTTTATCTTGAAAAGCTGAGTGTAAAAAAAAAGATAGCACATGATATGAATCATCTGAAAAAAGTATCCTGAAAAAAAAAGATTCATCAGCGAATCACGGCTGATGAATCTTTTTTATTGCGAAAACCTGCAAAGCGGGCTCAACTGCATAAATTCAATTGGCAAAACTGTCTTCCTCTGATGTCCCCGTCATAGAATCCTGCGCCAGCGCGTCTCCCGATGAACCAGCCGTCGAAGCACTGCCTCCCGATGAGGCACTTCCTGCTGATCCTTTCCCGGAGAGGAACGGATAATAAATTGCCACATGATCAAGAATACATCTCCATGCACT
>CAYMBY010000130.1:0-11604 GCA_964388815.1 uncultured Butyrivibrio sp.
TACTATGCCGGGAATGAATGTATAGAATACTTCAAATTTAGAATTACTTTCGGATAAAAAGGGAGGAGGCCGTCTGATCGGGGAATCAGGCGGCCTGTTATGAAAAAGATATTTAATTGGGGGTGTTCAGATGACTTTCAGCATCTGCATTTTTTTATGTTTTTCAGCTACTTGCCTTAGCTGATAAGAAGATCATACTGCAGAAACCTTAACTGAACTTAAATGAGTTGTTAATAAAGTGTGAAATGCTGACTGATAAGAATGCAACTGTAAGAGTTGGATATAATCGCATAAAGCCGATGGTAATATTGATGATGGGTAAACGCTCAAACGTAAGTACTTCCAATAAAGAAAGCCGCTGTAGTTAGCGGCTTCCGAGGGATCACATATAGATTTTGTACCTTGAAAATTTTTTATGATTTAGCAGGTGGCAGTTTGCATGCCTTCTGAACAGGCTTGAACCATGGAAGAAGATCATCATAAGTAGTGAAAGTTGTTTCATTCAGGGTTCCATCAATCGAATAATTTTTCTGCGTGCAGGTGTGCTTCTGATCGTCATATTTATAGGACGTTTCTGTTTCAGAACTGGACTGACCATTATAGCACCATCTGGACTGTAGCCAAAAGACAACAGGCAAGGGAGCAGGTGTGCATAATAAACAGTGGCCGAAATGCCAACTGATAATGTATTGCTATTGTACGGACAAATGAGTATAATAAAACTGAAGCAGGAATGACTGATCACCGAAAGGAGTGATGTGATATGGCAGCAAAATCAGCTAACTTGTATGCTCGTATAGAGCCCGATGTAAAGGAACAGGCAGAGAGTATTCTTTCTGCACTGGGTATACCTGCATCTAATGCAATCACTATGTTTTACAAGCAGATTATTCTTAACAGAGGACTTCCGTTCGAAGTTAAGATTCCAGGGACTAAGGTGCTTAATGTATCCGCACTTTCTGAGACAGAATTGAATGCGGAATTAGAAAAAGGATATGCGGATATGCTTGCGGGCAGAACTAAATCTGCCAAGAAGGCATTCGCTGATATTCGCAAGGACTATGGCATATGACTTATGAGGTAGTAACGACCGATCAGGCGGACGCAGATTTAAGAGGAATCTTCGAGTACATTGCTTTTGATCTGCAATCACCTGAGAATGCGGCAGGGCAATTTGACAGATTAGAGGACGGGATCATAAGTCTTGAGGAATTCCCGAAGAAGTTCAGACAGTATCATAAAGAACCATGGCACAGTCGTGGACTAAGGGTAATGCCAGTAGACAATTATCTGGTGTTCTATATTCCAGATGAGAAGGAGCTATTGGTAACAGTAATAAGAGTTATGTATGCGGGCAGGGATGTTGATGAACAGCTTGCAAAACATATATCAACAAAGTAATCAAATATCGTTGTTGTAAGGCACATGAGATATAAAAGTTTCATGTGCCTTTTTCATGCTCAAAAACGGAAACCATAATGATAGAGAACCTGACAAACAAGGACAAATCAACAGAGAATGCGGAGTGTCAGCTTGAACAGGCGAAGACTCGATATGCAGAGAAAACAAAGAAGGAAAATGAAAAAAGACGCAGAGCCGAAAACCATCATAAGTACATGATGGGCGGTATCATTGTGAAATACTTTCCTGATGAGGACAGATTTATATCTTATGAATTGCCCGACAAATGGACAACAATGCGGAATTAGTATCATATATGCCGGACAAAGACATGAATATCATTGTGATAAAAATTTACAGTCCATATCTTTTGAGCAGTTTCACGATCTTTTATCTGTGGACAGAATCATAGGTCTTGATAATCAGGATATAGGGAGATATTTCCTTAGTGGAATGCAGCGATATTCTGAATAAAATCGATGCAGATATGGATGCAGATATCATGGAAACAGCGACTGCAGGTGTAACGGAAAGCAGAACGGGTAATGTAAAAGTATCAGTCTGGGCCGGATACTGAAGCAGTACAGAAGTATTTCAGAAAGGGGACTGCAATGAATTATTGGGGTTACAGAATTGACAGCAAGTATGCTTACTTTTTCTTTGATGAAGTGCAGGCAGGACGGTTGCGTCAAGGATGGGGATACAAAGATTCACAGAATCTTCGACTGGATAATATAGATGAATCAGCAAGGCGTAATCTCGCCATATTCAATAAAGTTAAAAAAGGTGACATTCTGTTGATTCCTCATATGCGGGAGTGGGATGAAATTACCATTGTTGAAGCAACAATGGATTTCAGTGAAGGATATAGATTTGAGATAGCCCATGTTGAGAAGGATGATGACTATGGTCATATTTTCCCGGTAAGATATCTGAAAAAATTTTCCAAACATAATTACCGGGTTGGTGCGGATATTAAAGAGACTTTTAAATGCAGATCAAGATTCTGGAATATTGACAGATGTGCGGAGGACATCGAAAATATCCTTAAAATTGACGAAAAAGATCTGATTGAGAAAAGCGGATGCATTTGGATCACATTCAGAATGTAAATCAGGTATTGATAAGGGATTACTGATAAAAAGGGAGGAGGCCGTCTGATCGGGGAATCAGGCGGCCTGTTATGAAAAAGATATTTAATTGGGGGTGTTCAGATGACTTTCAGCTACTTGCCTTAGCTGATAAGAAGATCATACGGCAGAAACCTTAACTGAACTTAAATGAGTTGTTAATAAAGTGTGAAATGCATGGGATTAGTGTGCTGGATCCGGCGCGGTCCCGGCAGATGTTTTCTTATTCTTTTTTCGAAGAAGAATTTCAAGATAGTATACACCTGCAATGAAAACGGATTCTATGGACAGATAGGTTGCAGCAACTGAAAACGGGTTTGTCGCTTCATTTTCATTAGCGCCGCTATGACCGGCAGATCCTTCAGAAGGACCATTCTGTCCGGAATGCCCGTTCTGCGTTCTGGAAGAGTCAGCACTTTCGGATGCGGAATCTGCAGAGGAGGCACCTCCCTTCCGGAAGCTTTGCTGCCCATCAGAAGTACTGTCTGCGGAACCGGATGTTTCCGGCTGCGTTTCCATATGCTGGCCCTCTGCATATGAAGAGGCACCGATTCGGGAGATCTGTCCCAAAAATCCGGTAGTTGCAATATTGTAAATGCCGGATACCACAACGATAATGGTAAGAATCCGTGCAAGCCATTTTCCGGCCGGCATGGATCTGTTTATATGGCAGATATGTCTGAACATTCCCATGACCCAGTTCCAGTGGAGTCCGAGGTGAATGCCAAGCAGAATCAGAGCGATGCAGGCCAGAGCGATATGTGTATTCCGGTTCAGAATGCCGACCTGCGGGATAAGATCCGGAAGCAGCACCTTGGAAATGGAAATGCCTGCAAGAATCATGACGAACATATCAATGAGAAGCAGAAAATCAACAATCCATCCGATACGTGTTTTAAGTGGAAGACCTTTTTGAAAAAGAGCAGCCGTGATTTTATGAATCCATGTGTGGTTGAAAATAAGGTGGATTACAATCGCGGCACCAATCGCGAGACCGGCTGTTTCGTGGTACATCAGACCGCCGAGAATGCGATGGTTGAAGAACAGGGCAAAGACAATACCCATCAGAAGATCGAGTGCAAATTTCACGTAATTGATTTTTTTCATTAAAAAACCTCCGTCATTATAATAAAAGCTGTATTGGTGTTAAAAGCGTCAGAACGCTTACATCAAACAAGTTTTTTCATATGATCCGGACTTACGCATAAAATGCAACACGATCGAATATGATGATGCCGGAAACAGATCTGAATGCCTGCATCATTTTTTATAAAAATACGATACACAGTCAGACTTGATTTTTCAAGAGGCTTCATCAATAATTCACAATCTGAATAGGCGGAGTTACAGAAGTATTTTCCTGCAACAATTGAAATGAACTGCATGCAATGGCAGTCCGTTTCAAAAGAGACCGCTTCGCGGGTTCCGCAATAAAAAAAGCCGGCATCCAGTTAAGGATACCGGCTGACAAAACGGAGTGGGTGGGATTCGAACCCACGTGCCCACGAGGGACAACCGCATTTCGAGTGCGGCTCATTGCGACCACTTTGATACCACTCCAGGTGCTTGTTCAAGCGCTTTTCTATTATACGGTTTTGATGGCGGCAAGTCAACAAACAGTTGTTACTGCCGCCTTTTTTTTGTATAATGTAACGGTAACAATATGCAGAGCGGAAACAGATGGCTGCATACATAAAGACGGATTCGGGCTTCATATAATAAAGGAGACATTCCTATGATGAGAATCGGCATGTTAACCAGCGGCGGAGATTGCCAGGCGCTGAATGCGGCAATGCGCGGCGTGGTCAAGAGTCTGGTGCACAGTGATGAGGAAATTGAGATCTACGGATTCCTGAATGGATACAAAGGACTGATTTACAGTGATTTCAGAATGCTCACGGCGTCAGATTTTTCCGGAATTCTGACAAGAGGCGGAACGATTCTCGGAAGCAGCCGTGTCCCTTTTAAGACCATACATGAGCCGGACGAAAACGGCCTGGACAAAGTAGAGGCCATGAAACAGAACTATCATAAGCTGCAGCTCAGCTGCCTTGTGGTACTCGGCGGAAACGGATCGCAGAAAACGGCCAATCTGTTAAGAGAAGAGGGTCTGAATATTGTGTCACTTCCCAAGACCATTGATAATGATCTCTGGGGAACCGATATGACCTTCGGCTTCCAGAGCGCAGTGGATGTGGCCACCAATGCAATTGACTGCATTCATACGACGGCAGATTCCCATGGCCGTGTGTTTATCGTGGAAGTGATGGGACATAAGGTCGGATGGCTGACCCTGAATGCCGGTCTGGCCGGCGGAGCGGATGTGATTCTGATTCCCGAGATTCCGTATGATATCGATAAGGTAGTGGATGCAATTGAAGACAGGGCTGCAAAGGGCTGCAGATTTACGATTCTCGCGGTCGCCGAAGGTGCTATTTCAAAGTCGGATGCCAAACTGTCCAAGAAGGACTATAAGGAAAAGCTGACACACTATACATTCCCGTCCGTTTCCTATGAAATTGCGGAGCAGATTCAGAAGAAGACCGGACGTGAGGTCCGTGTCACGGTACCCGGACATATGCAGAGAGGCGGAGCACCGGATCCGTATGACAGAGTATTTGCCAGCAGGCTCGGCGCAGAGGCAGGACAGCTGATTCTGAAAAAACAGTATGGATTCATGGTTTCCTATAAGAACCGTGAGATTGTAAAAGTTCCGTTACAGGATATTGCCGGAAAGCTCAAGACAGTAGATCCGGATGCAAGCATCATCAGAGAAGCCAAAATGCTCGGCGTATGTTTTGGAGACTGATGAAAGACAATAGTTTGGAGTTGTGTGATTCATGTCATATGTAGCACTTTACAGGAAATTCAGACCACCGGTTTTTGACGATGTCAAAGGCCAGGATCATATTGTAACAACACTGAAAAATCAGATAAAATCCGACAGAGTCGGTCATGCTTACCTGTTTTGCGGAACCCGCGGAACAGGTAAGACTTCTGTTGCCAAAATTTTTGCCAAGGCAGTGAACTGCGAGCATCCGGTGGACGGAAGTCCATGCGGAGAATGCGATACCTGCAAGGCGATTGCTTCCGGTAACAGCATGAATGTGATTGAAATTGATGCGGCATCCAATAACGGTGTCGATAACATCCGTGAAATCATAGATGAGGTATCTTATTCACCGACACAGGGAAAATATAAGGTGTACATCATCGATGAGGTTCATATGCTTTCTTCGGGCGCTTTCAATGCACTTTTGAAAACGCTGGAGGAACCGCCGGCCTACGTGATTTTTATTCTGGCCACGACAGAAGTGCAGAAGATTCCGATTACGATTCTGTCGAGATGCCAGAGATATGATTTTCACAGAATCACCATTGATACCATCGAAGACCGTCTGAAGGAAGTAACGCAGAGGGAACAGATCAGTGCAGAGGAAAAGGCACTCCGTTATATCGCAAGGGCGGCAGACGGTTCCATGCGTGACAGCCTGAGCCTTCTGGATCAGTGCATCGCCTTTAATTATGGAGAAGAGCTGACCTATGACAGAGTTCTGAATGTGCTGGGCGCCGTAGATACGGAAGTGTTCGGAAAACTTTTTTCCTGCCTGTACGGACAGGATGCCGCCGGGGCGATCAATCTGCTGGCGGATATTGTGATTCAGGGAAGAGAACTGACGCAGTTCGTCAATGATTTCGTCTGGTATCTCAGAAATCTGATGCTGGTCAGAACCTCGGATCAGATGGAAGATGTCGTGGACATTTCCGCAGAGCGTCTTACGGCTCTCCGGCAGCAGGCACAGGAAGCGGACATGGACACGATCATGCGCTATATCCGCGTATTTTCCGAGCTTTCCTCACAGTTGCGTTTTGGCGCGCAGAAGCGTATTCTGATTGAAATGACGTTGATCAAACTCTGCAAACCGCAGATGGAACAGAATGAAGATTCTCTTCAGGACAGGATCAGAATTCTGGAAGAACATGATGCGCAGTCGGAGAAGATTATCAGTCAGATTCAGAACGGTCAGATCAGTGTGACAGCGGCCGCAACGGGGGGAGCACCTTCGGGAGGCGGCAGCGCGGCAGCACAGAAAATGGCATTGGACCGTGCAGTGCCTGAAGAGATTCAGTACATTGTCAAAAACTGGAGCCGTTTTCTGAATAAAATACCGGCACCGGCCAAGGTTTATCTGCAGATGACACCGCCGCCGAGGCTCAGTCTCAGTAATGACAACGGACTGCAGATTGTGTTTAATGATGAAATCCGTGCAGAGACGGCGAAGCATGAGCTGCAGGAAATAGAGGATACGCTTGCGCAGGAGCTTCATAAGCAGGTACCTGTGGAAATCAGATATCTGGCGGCATCCGAACATTTTGAAGAGAATTATATTGACCTGCAGGCCATTAACTTTGATATTGTGACGGAGGATGAGACTGCAGCACCGCAGTACGCAGATGCCGCGGAAGAACCGGTAAAAGAGCCGGCAAAAGAATCTGTAAAAGAACCGGTGGAAAATGAAACACCGGAAACGGGAACGCCGGAAACCGGAACGGTGCAGGAGAAAGTAACACCTGTGCAGCCAGCAGCGGAAAGTGTACCGGAGGAAAGTGCGGAGACATCCGTGCAGCAGAGCGAAGAAGAGCAGAAGTCACAGGAAGCAATGATGTATGAGGATGCACTGGCAAGGCAGGCAGCAGCGGAATCAGATGATAATGCATTTGAAGAACAGGATGCAGATGAACCGGACGAACCGGAAGAATTTCAGGATTAAAGGAGAAAATTTAAAATGAGCAAACGTGGTGGATTTCAGGGCGGTATGCCCGGTAATATGAACAATCTGATGAAGCAGGCACAGCGCATGCAGCGCCAGATGGAAGAAAGCCAGAAGGAAATGGAGAGCAGGGAGTATACGGCCAAGGCAGGCGGCGGTGCAGTTGAGGCAACTGTAACGGGCTCCAAGGAACTCAAGGCAATTAAGATTTCCAAAGAGGCAGTGGACCCTGATGATGTGGAAATGCTGCAGGATCTGATTGTTGCAGCAGTAAATGAAGCAATGGGACAGGCAGATCAGGCCAGCAGTGATGCAATCGGCAAGATGACAGGCGGTCTCGGACTTGGCGGAGGCCTTGGATTCTGATGGATCTTTACAGCGGACATATCAACAGGCTGATCGATGAGCTTGCGGCTCTTCCGGGGATCGGAGGCAAGTCGGCACAGCGGCTTGCTTTTTATATCATCAACATGCCGAAGGACCGGGTGGAAAGACTGGCAAAGTCGCTGACAGACGCCAGGGAAAATGTACATTACTGCAGTGTCTGCTGTACACTTACAGATGATGAAATCTGTCCGATCTGTTCCAATCCGAAAAGAAATCACCGTACGATTATGGTGGTGGAAAATGCCAGAGATCTCGCAGCATACGAGAAGACGGGGAAATATGACGGGGTGTATCATGTTCTGCATGGTGCGATCTCCCCGATGCTCGGAATCGGGCCAAATGACATACGCCTTAAAGAACTGATGGCGCGGCTCGAAAAAGATCCGGTGGATGAGGTGATCATTGCGACCAATTCCAGTCTGGAAGGTGAGACAACGGCAATGTATATCAGCAAACTGATCAAACCGACAGGCATCAGAGTAACACGGATTGCCAGCGGAGTACCGGTCGGAGGAGATCTGGAATATATTGATGAGGTTACACTGCTTCGTGCGCTGGAAGGCAGAACGGAGCTTTAAGAGGAAAAGAGGAGCATATGGGAATCAAAAGAGAATTTTTGGGAGAAACAGCAGAAGGAGCACCGGTATACGGCTATCATCTGACCAATACGGCAGGTATGGAAGTCTGTGTTATGAATTACGGTGCTGTGATCAGAAATATTATTGTTCCGGACAAAAATGGTGTGAAGCGTGATGTCGCACTTGGATTTGATACACTGGAAGAATATTTTATCAACAGAGGATCTGTGGGTGCTACGGTCGGACCCGTGGCCAACAGAACGGCAGGCGCAAAATATACGATTGACGGAACCACCTATCATATGATTGCCAATGAAGGTGCCAATAATCTTCATACGGATCCGGATCACTGCTTCTACAAGCGGGTCTGGGAAACAGAAGAGACAGATCATGATGTGACCTTTTTGCTTGATGCACCTGACGGAGATCTCGGATTTCCGGGGAACAGGCATGTTTCACTGACATTTTCTCTTTCTGAGGAAAATGAGCTTCGTCTTCATTATCATGTAACAAGTGATGCGAAGACATATCTGAATCTGACCAATCATGCATATTTCAATCTTGGCGGTCATGATTCCGGCAAGGTTCTTCAGCATGTTATGCAGCTGAATGCATCACATTATACGCCGGTAGTCAAAGGCGCCATTCCGACAGGCGAAATCGCATCTGTCAGCGGTACACCGCTTGATTTTTCAAAGCCAAAGACAATCGGACAGGATATCGACGCAGATTTCGAACAGCTGAAACTGGTCGGCGGTTATGATCATAACTTCTGCATTGACGGTGCAGACGGAACACTGCGTGGTTTTGCCAATGTGACAAATCCGGTAACCGGAATTACCATGCACTGTGCAACCACACTTCCGGGATTCCAGTTCTATTCTGCAAACGGATTTCACAGTGACCATGGTAAAGATGGCGTTATCTATGATGAACGTGACGGATTCTGTCTTGAGACACAGTTCTATCCGAATTCTGTAAATGAGCCTGCGTTCCCGGACGTGATTTTCGGACCGGACAGAGCGTATGATTCCGTTACTGTTTATCAGTTTACCTGAATATACGAAAGCGACAGTCATAGATGGCAGAAGTAAGGGATTTCAGCTCTTATGCGAAAAACAAATTTCATAATAAAAAAGACAGTGAAACGCAGCAAGAGGAACCTTCTTATAAGGAAAAGATAAGGAGCCACAGACTGATTGTCTTCTATCGTACCCTCCTTTCCGTTGCACTGGTCTGCGCAGTTCTGGCTGTGATATATATTCAGTGGCGTGATAAATCCTATTCGGAAGCAAAAGTCCTGAAAACGGTGAAGGAAACCGGACTGGAAAATGCTTCTGTGATTCCGCTCGGCAATTATATTCTTCAATACAGCAAGGATGGTATGAGTTGCATGAATTCCGGCGGTGAAGTCAGATGGAATCAGACATTTGAAATGCAGTCACCGATGATTCATACCTGCGAGGATGCAGTTGCGGTGGGAGATTACAACGGACATCTGATTTATGTTGCAGATTCGCAGGGACCGCTTGGAGAAATAGATACCAACCTTCCGATCAGAAGTTTCTGCGTGGCATCCCAGGGGGTTGTGGCAGCGATACTTGATGATACGAATGTGACCTGGATTAATCTGTATGACAAATCCGGTAATTCTCTTGCCAATATCAAGACAACCATGAAAGACAGCGGTTATCCGATCAAGGTAAGTCTTTCCCCGAACGGACAGCTGCTCTGCGTTTCATTCCTGTATGCCAAGGACGGTGCCATTAAAACCAGTATCGCCTTTTATAATTTCGGATCCGTCGGGCAGAACGAAACGGACAATTATGCCAGCGGTTATGATTATGAAGGAGTTGTTGCCCCGATTGTCCAGTTTATGGATGGCAAAACATCATACGCGGTTTCCGATGACCGGATCATGTTCTATTCCGGAGATCAGGTTCCGGAGAGCCAGGCAGAGAACCTGTTTCAGGATGCACAGGTGAAGTCCGTATTCGGAAATGATAAATATGTAGGAATCGTATTTGCCAATAACACAGCGGATGGAACCTATCGCCTTCAGGTATACAACACATCAGGGAAACTGGTTCTCACCAAGTATTTCAATCTGGAATACACGGATATTCTGTTCAGCGGCAACCAGTTTGTTATTTACAATGAATCACAATGGCAGCTCTGCGCCATGGACGGAACGGATAAATATCAGGGAACCTTTGGAGACAGCCTGAAAGCAATTATTCCGACATCATCGCGGAACCGCTTTACGCTGGTGACACAGAGTGCACTTGAGGAAGTCGAGCTTCGATAGCTGACAGGGAAGCAATATGTCTGACACCATTATATATGGAATTACAACAGAAGAATTTGTAATCACAGTATCTGCACTGATGCTGATCCTGTGGAGAATATCGTACGGATACAGAAAAGGCCTGATTGCGGAAGCATTGGGCCTTATTTCTGTGGCGGCTGCATTTGCCGTTGCCTGGTATGCTTTCGGTGCAGTACAGAACCTGAAGTCTTTCCATCTGGGAGAAATTCCTGCAAAGATTGTTTCTGTTATTATTGCCTTTATTGTTTACAGAGTACTTCATACGCTATCAGAATCAATAAGGCATCTGCATGAAGTTCCTGTGCTTGGCTTTACTGACAGTATTCTCGGCTGTCTGGTCGGTCTGGCGGAGGCGTGTCTGCTCATCTGGCTGTTTCAGCTTGTTACCGGAATTGATGTACGTGAAACCGCACTAAATGTCATGAATAAATTGATTACAAATATCTGACAATTCAGACAATTCACCCTGATGTGTCATAAAAAATAGAATTCTTGCAGCCTTTTTCAACATCTAGTTGATGAAAAAAGTGTATGTCACAAGATGTAGCAGAAGACAAGAAAAGCAGTATTTTCGCACATTTGCCAAAAAACAGAAACGAACAGCAGTCCATTTTTTTACTATATGTGAACAATTCAAAAAAATTGTGTGAAAAACGAATATAATTGTTGCATTCATGAAAAAAAGGTGCTATAGTATGACTTACCCGCTGCGGAGATCACATTTCTTCAAAAGCCGGGCGAAAATAAAATAAAAAAGTTCTTGACAGAGCGAACCGCAAGTGATAAAGTAAAGAACGTTGCGGCTGAGCAATCGCCAAGACGCTGAGGACCTGGAAACACAGGAAATCAGAGCAATGCACCTTGAAAAATAAACAGTAATGCAACCCTGAAAAATTCCAGAAGCAGTCGAAAGACTGTGAGAATAATTCAGAACAAAAAACAGCTTATATGTATCCTTAGCCGGGCACATATGAGTAAAGAAGTAAATTAACGGACAGAGTCAGCAA
>CAYMBY010000131.1:0-2252 GCA_964388815.1 uncultured Butyrivibrio sp.
CCGCTTATGATGTGCAGAAGATTCAGAATCACAGCCACGACTGCATAGACCGCCGTCGGCAATATGGCAATCCGCGCAGCCTTCCCCGGCTTAAACGGGATATGATCTGAAAGGAAAAATGACAGTCCTGCCAGCAGAGGACACAGCAGATGATGAAATTTCATTTCATTCGAAAGAAGCAGTTTCTGATAACCGTCTTTTCCGACCATGGGTGCCAGTACCAGCACTACCACCAGAAAAGTGACGGTAAGGCAGCAGACCGCCATATATTTCGCCATCTGCATCTGCTCCGGTACTTCCTTTTCGCTGACAGCCCTCCGGATCAGAAACGCCGCATAGACCGTACATACGAACATGGCAAAAATATTGCTGTCAACCGTATAGAATGTAAACATTCCAAGACCGTTTTTCCCATAGCTGATTACTGTACCGGTCCCGGAGAGCACTGCCACCGTCAGGTTGAGTATCGCAGCCGCATACAGTTTTCTTTTTCCACTTTTCCGTTCCACTTCCGTTTTTTACCTGCGCTTTCTCTGCTAAATGCTTCGCGGGTTCCGTATTTAGCAGAAAGACCCATACAGGAAATACATCCCGCATGGGTCTTTCTGATGACGGAACCTGCGATGCAGGCTCCGATAAACAGAGGTGCATTGCATCTCCGCTTTGATTTATCTGATATTTCAGGCTTTGTTATCAGAACCAAGTACCTTAAGGATCTTGTCATGAACAATTTCCTTAACGTATGTACGGCCATCTGCACAGTACTGTCTGGGATCAAAGTGATCCGGATGTGCAAACATATGCTCTCTGATACCGGCTGTCATGCCAAGACGAAGATCGGAATCGATATTGATCTTGCAGACTGCACTCTTAGCTGCTTCACGAAGCTGCTCTTCCGGAATACCAATAGCATCCTTAAGTGCGCCGCCGTTGTCGTTGATGATCTTAACATACTTAGGAAGTACGGAAGATGAACCATGCAGAACGATCGGGAATCCCGGAAGCTTCTGAACGATCTCTTCAAGAATATCAAGACGGATGTGCGGATCCTGGCCTGGCTTGAACTTATATGCGCCGTGGCTGGTTCCGATTGCGATTGCAAGTGAATCAACACCTGTTCTCTGAACGAAATCAACAACCTGATCAGGATCTGTATACTGAGCATTCTCAGCAGATACCTTTACATCATCCTCAACGCCTGACAGTGTTCCGAGCTCAGCCTCTACTACAACACCCTTATCGTGTGCATAGTCAGCAACCTTCTTGGAAACTGCAATGTTGTCATCATAAGACTTGGAAGAACCATCGATCATAACAGATGTGAATCCGCCGTCGATACACTCCTTACAGATTTCGAAATCTGCACCGTGATCAAGGTGAAGAGCGATCGGAATATCTGTTGTCTCACAAGCTGCTTCAACCAGCTTTACAAGGTAAGCCTGCTGAGCATACTTTCTGGCACCTGCAGAACACTGCAGAATAACAGGGGAATGAAGTTCGTTGGCTGCTTCTGTAATAGCCTGTACGATCTCCATGTTGTTGACATTAAAAGCACCTACAGCGTATCCGCCGTTATATGCTTTTTTGAACATCTCGGTAGTTGAAACTAATGGCATAATTTGTTACCATCCTTTCCTGAAAATAAGTGTCTTAGCACCAAATCCGTTAATATTATAACGCACTTTATTTGAAGAGTATACCTGTTTTTTCAGATTTGGCGTTATGTGAACTCGGCAAACCTGTATTTTACGTACCCGGGGCCTTGTGTTTCTTTCTTTACGTATTTCAGTACCACCACAGACCTTGCAGGAAGATCCAGTGTCAGTTTTCCGTCTCTGACCGCCATCTGAATCGCAGTGGTCTCATAGCCCTTTGCCGTAGAAATCAGGAGCTGCCTGACATATGTATCTCTGGCAATTCCCAGGTAACGTACATCCAGTGTCTCAGTCACTGCATGTGCATTATTATTCACTGCAACAATACACGCTGCCCTGTGATTGAATCTGCCATAGGCAAGCACATTTCTGTCCGTCTGTATCTGCAGACGCAGCAGTGATCCTGTCTTTAATTCTTCATTTTCCTTATGAATACGGATCATATCCTTATGGAAGCTGATCATTTCCTGATCTTCATGCCCCCACGGGTAGGTTCTGCGGTTATCCGGATCCGTGAACCCGCAGACGCCGGCTTCATCACCATAATACAGTGTCGGTGCTCCGGGCCAGGTCATCTGAACAGCCACTGCTTCGCGC
>CAYMBY010000132.1:0-22660 GCA_964388815.1 uncultured Butyrivibrio sp.
AAGGATGGTTGCCTATGACGATTAAGGAAGTATGTGAGAAATATGAGATCACGCAGGATACGCTTCGCTATTATGAACGCGTGGGAATGATTCCGGCTGTCACCAGAACAGCAGGAGGAATCAGGGATTATCAGGAATCAGATCTTGGCTGGGTACAGCTTGCAATCTGTATGCGGAGCGCAGGACTTCCGGTAGAGGCCATGATTGAATATGTAAAGCTGTATCAGGAAGGCGATTCCACGATCCCGGCCAGATTGCAGCTGCTCACAGATCAGCGTGAAATTCTGCTGGATAAGAGGAAAAAGATTGATGAAACACTCGACAGACTGAATTATAAGATCGCCAGGTATGAAATTGCAGCACAGACCGGGACACTGACATGGACCGGCGACGGGGATCACGACGGCTGCAGCAGTAAGTAAAACAGGAAGATGAGAGGACATGATGGAGATGAAAAAGACAAATGTAATCAAACTGACGCAGTCGGCAATGCTGATGGCAATCGGACTTGTTCTTCCCTTTGTGACGGGGCAGATTCCGGAGTTCGGCAAAATGCTTCTGCCGATGCACATTCCGGTTCTTCTGTGCGGGCTGATCTGCGGCTGGCAGTACGGACTTGCCGTGGGATTTATTCTGCCGCTTCTTCGCGGCGCGGTTTTCGGCATGCCGGCACTCTTTCCGAATGCAACGGCAATGGCATTTGAACTGGCAACCTATGGCGCAGTTGTCGGCGTCCTGTATTCGCGTTCAAGATGGCAGTGCGTGGTATCTCTGTACCGTTGCATGATCGGCGCGATGGTGGCGGGGCGTATCGTCTGGGGAGCAGTGATGATGGTGATCAGCGGCATGACAGGCAGCGCCTTTACCTGGAAACTGTTTATGGCAGGAGCACTGATCAATGCGGTTCCGGGAATCGTTATCCAGCTGATTCTGATCCCGGCGATTATGGTGGCACTGAACCGCGCAGGGCTGGTAACGTTCCGCAGAAATGAGAAGGTAAAACAGAACATCTGAAGGCTTTTCAGGAGAGGAAGGGCGATGAAACAGCTTTTTACACGTATACTGGAACCGAAACAGCAACTGAAGGATTCACAGAAACGTTTTTCCAACCATGATCTGTTTCAGCTGATTCTGCCGATTATCATAGAGCAGTTTCTGGCAATGCTGGTGGGTATGGCGGATACGCTGATGGTCAGTTATGCAGGAGAAGCAGCAGTTTCCGGGGTATCACTTGTAAATCAGCTCAATAATATTTTTATCATGATTTTCACAGCGCTGGCATCGGGCGGCGCGATCGTGGCGAGTCAGTATGTCGGAAGCGGACAGCACAGAGAAGGAATTCTTGCTTCCGGACAGCTGGTCATGCTGGTAACGCTGGTTTCCTTCGTATCTGAAGCAGTACTTCTGATCTGGGGCAGTCCGATATTCCATCTGCTGTTCGGAAAGGTAGATCAGCCGGTTTATGAAGCAGGCATGACGTATCTGATCATATCCGCATGGTCATTTCCGTTTCTGGCGCTTTATAACGGGTGTGCAGGTCTGTATCGCAGCATGGGACTGACGAAGACGCTGATGAATGTTTCCGTGGTGATGAACATCATCAATGTTATCGGCAATTCCATCGGAATATTTGTACTGCATGCCGGGGTGGCCGGTGTTGCCTATCCGTCCCTGATTTCAAGAGCGTTTGCGGCAGTGGTCATGCTGTATCTGATGGGAAAAAAGAATCACACGCTGTATATCACCTTTCGCAGCGTTTTTGCGTGGAACAGGGAAATGATTTCCAGAATTGTACATGTGGCGCTTCCGAATGGAATAGAAAATGGTCTGTTTCAGTTCTCCAAGGTGGCACTGAGTTCGATCGTGGCGCTGTTCGGAACCGTCCAGATTGCAGCAAACGGTGTGGCACAGAGCTTCTGGTCAATGGCGGCACTGTTTTGTGTGGCGATGGGACCGGCATTCATTACGGTAATCGGACAGTGCATGGGCGCAGGAGATATGGAAGCCGCAGACTATTATATGAAGAAGCTTCTGCGGATGACATGGCTGGGTTCAGTGATCTGGGATGCAGCATTTCTGGCACTGACGCCTGCGATTCTGCTGTTATATGATCTCAGCGGTGAGGCCGTGCATCTGGTCATCATACTGGTGATCATTCATAACGTATTCAATGCGGCGGTCTGCCCGGTTGCATTCGGATTATCCACAGGGCTCCGGGCAGCAGGTGATGTGAATTTCACCATGTGGGCATCTATTTTTGCAACAGTTGTCTGCAGAGTATTCTTTTCTGTAGTGTTCGGGCTGTGGTTTCATATGGGCGTAATCGGTATTGCACTGGCAATGGCCTGCGACTGGATGATCAAGGCAGGACTTATCTGGTACAGATATCGCAGTAACAGATGGAAGAATTTCAGCGTCATCTGATGTGTCTGCATGCATGGACCGTTTCACGCCGGGGTATGTCCGTGTGCGATCTGTGTGGCGATTACCCGGTAGAGCTCGGAAGGAACGAACGGTTTGGCGATATAGGCATCCATTCCGGCGTTCGTGATTTCAGATATATCAGAATTATAAATGTTGGCAGTCATGGCAATGATCGGGACCGTCTGTGCATCGGCGCGTTTAAGAGAACGCAGAGATCTGGAGGCCTCAAATCCGTCCATGACAGGCATGCGGATATCCATGATGATGGTATCAAAGAAACCTTCGCTGCTGTCACGGAATTTTCGGAGACCATCCGCACCGTTTGCGGTGCAGGTGACTTCCACGTGCTGCTTTTCCAGCAGCATCACGGCGACGGCACGGTTAATTTCATTATCTTCAATGACAAGGACACGCTTTCCTGCAAGGGAAGGCGTGTTTTCTGCTTCCACAACATATCCGGTGCAGGGCTCTTCGGCAGAAAGCGGCAGGTATACATCAAAGCGTGTTCCAAAGCCCTGCTCGCTGGTCAGATCAATGGTTCCGCCCATGGCTTTGACATCCTGACTTACAATTGCCAGACCAAGCCCCGATCCTTTTACGTTATCTGACTGTATGTCTTCCTGCTGATAGAACGGTTCAAATGCATGAGGAAGAAATTCCCTGCTCATACCGATTCCATTATCAATTACAGAAATTCTGTAATCTGCATCATGAATTCGGGTATGCAGATGGCTGATGACAAGTTCTACGGTTCCGCCTTCAGAAGTGAATTTTACTGCATTTGAGAGAAGATTGAGCATGATCTGCTGGAGTCTGGTTCTGTCAGCACAGACATCAGAAGGTTCGGCGTCCGTCAGCGTGGTTTTCAGTTCCAGTTTTTTGCCGGCAGCGGTAGCAGAGATGGTATCCATAACTTCACCGGCCAGCTGACAGAGATTACAGAAGACGGGGTGAAGTACAATCCCCAGTTCATTGCGGCTGAGATCCAACGTATCACTGATCAGCTGCTTCAGCAGTTCGCCTGAAGCAATGATCTGTCTGAAGCAGTGATCCTTTTCCTGAAGACTTTCAGAATCCTTTCCGGCGTAGGCGAAGCCCATGACACCATTCAGAGGCGTACGCAGATCATGACTGACACTGGAGAGAAAAGTAGTCTTGGCTTCTACGGCATGTTCAGCATCCATCAGCGCTTTTTTCAGCTGATCCATATCCTTCTGCTGGCGGTTTACCAGGTCGGTAATGTCCTTCCTTGCCAGAATCATATATCTGTGGGTATCATCCAGATAGAAGAAAACATCCTGCTTGTGAGAAATCTGATTTCCGGAGATCTGGTCATATTCCGTACAGAATTTGCCGGCAGTTTTCAGCTGTTCCTGCAGAAAATCCAGGTTCATGTCGTGCAGCAGGTGTTCACGGTCCTTTTCTGCAACATAGATATAGGTATTCTTGATCCGCTCGCCGTCGTAATCATGATTTTCAAAATCGGGGATCCGGTTTGTCTGGTTTCCGTTGAACATAATGTAGCTTTTCTCGGCAACATTGATGACACAGATGTAGTCATAGTCAATGTTTACGATTGCGTTCACAATTCGCTGGGCCTGAACTTCATTGATCGTCATGGACTTACCTCCGGGAAGGTGTGGTGATAGTGTCTGTATAGCAGATATCCTTATTTAATAGTAGGTCGATGATCGAAAAAATGCAATTGACGAATCACATTTTTTACAGGCATTTCAAGCTGATGGGATTTTTAAGCTTGCTTTATATTTAAAAAAATTGTATCCTTGAAAAGTTGTCTTAAAAATAAAGAAAGTATAAAAATTATTAAATTCAGATAAAGTAAGCTTTTAAGGAGGATACATGGAACAGTTAAGACCGAAGCTCTGGGATGCGATGAAGAACTATTCAAAGAAGCAGCTGATGAAGGATGTGATATCGGGGATCATTGTGGCAATTATTGCACTGCCGCTTTCGATTGCACTGGCACTTGCATCGGGAGTAACACCGGAGAAGGGAATTTACACTTCGATTATTGCCGGTTTCATCATCTCTTTTCTGGGAGGTTCCAGGGTACAGATTGCAGGACCGACGGCTGCCTTTGCAACGATTGTGGCAGGAATTGTGGCAGAGAGCGGAATGGACGGCCTGATCATTGCTACTGTCATGGCAGGCATTCTGCTGGTTCTGATGGGACTGTTCAGGTTCGGATCTCTGATTAAATATATCCCATATACCATTACGACCGGTTTTACGGCCGGGATTGCAGTGACGATTCTGGCAGGTCAGATCAAGGACTTTCTGGGACTGACCATAAAGGCGGATCATCCGCTTGTGGACACGATGGAGAAGCTGGAATATGATATCCGGTTTATCGGTACAGTTAACTGGCAGGCGCTGCTGGTAGGTGCTGTCAGCCTGTTGATCCTGATCCTGTGGCCGAAGATCAACCGGGTGATTCCGGGATCGCTGATTGCTGTCATTGCGGGGATATTTATGGTGTCAGTCCTTGGAATCAGAGCCAATACCATTGGGGATCTGTATACGATCACCAGCCAGCTTCCGGCATTTCATCTGCCGCAGGTAACACCCGGTATCATCAGAAATGAACTTGGAGATGCGTTTACAATTGCCATTCTGGCAGCCATTGAATCGCTTTTATCCTGTGTCGTTTCAGACGGCATGATCAATGACAGACATAATTCCAATACGGAACTGGTGGCGCAGGGACTTGGTAATATTGCATCTGTACTGTTTGGCGGAATTCCTGCGACCGGTGCGATTGCAAGAACTGCAGCCAATATCAAAAACGGCGGTAAGACGCCGGTTGCCGGTATGGTTCATTCCATTGTTCTGTTGCTGGTACTGGTTGTTCTGATGCCCTATGCGGCTCTGATTCCGATGCCGACAATTGCAGCGATTCTGTTTATGGTTGCCTATAATATGTGCGGCTGGCGTCAGTTTGTATATCTGTGCAGAACGGCTCCGAAAAGCGATATTATTGTGCTGGTGACAACATTTGTGCTGACGGTTGCTTTTGACCTGGTGATTGCAATTGAAGTCGGCATGGTGCTTGCAGCAGCACTGTTCATGAAGCGTATGAGTGAGGAAACTGAGATTCAGAGCTGGAAGTATGTGGAAGACCGGGATGATCCGGACAGCATGTCGCTGCGGAAGGTTCCGCCGCACACGCTTGTGTATGAAATCAATGGACCGATGTTTTTCGGCGTGGCAGATAAACTGCTTGATAATATGACACTTTCAGAGAAGGAAAACTGCCTGATCCTCCGGATGCGCAGTGTGAATGCAATTGATGCAACGGCACTTCATGCGATGGAGCAGCTTCTGAAGGAATGCAGATATAAGAAGATTCAGCTGATTCTGTCGCATGTCAATGAGCAGCCGCGTCATATGATGGAGAAGGCGGGCTTTACGGAGAAACTCGGAGAAGAATATTTCTGCGCGCATATTGATGATGCGCTTGCCTGTGCACAGGAATGTCAGTGCTGATCTTTGTTCCGGCTGCGGTATTCGCGGGGCGTACAGCCAAAATACCGCAGGAACAGTTTGGAATAGTAGCTCAGGTGATTAAAGCCGCAGTCGGTTGCAATATCGGTAACGGAGTGATCCGTCTGCTTCAGAAGATCGGCGCTGAGCTGCAGCCGGTAGGTATTGAGAAAATCAAACGGAGACTGATGAATTTCTGATTTGAAGACAGCACAGCATTTGCTGTTGCAGATGTTTCCTGCAGCGGCAATGTCTGAAAGCGCAATGCTTTCCCGGTAATGATCATGGATGTAGGTTACCATCCGGCGCAGAATCAGGACATCAGAAGAGGATGCATGCGCAGGGTCACCGGTCGTATCGGCGGTCATGCTGCACAGATCTGCCCACATGTCATACAGAATGCTGATAACACGAAGTTCATAATATGGATCAGCGGAATCTTTCAGATTCCACATACGCAGAATATCATTCCGGATATTCTGCGTTTTTTTCTGCGCCGAATCAAGATACAGATAAGGAAGTTCTGTCCGTGAGAGAAACGGGTCGATCAATTTTTTCTCCAGGCTCGGACATGACGACAGAAGTGACGGGTGGAACAGAATGCAGATAAAAGAACTGTCGCTGTCATTATAGGCGTAGCCGTAATGCATCTGTCTTGCGTTGACTAAAATGGCATCGCCGGTATGAAGCGGCACAATTTCACCATTTACATAATAATTCATATCACCACTCAGAATCAGCATCAGTTCAATGTCATCATGCCAGTGACAGCGTGCCCTTCTGCCGGGGTAAACGGACAGAAGCCCGGTGTGGATATAAAGCGGAATACCGGGATGTTCATAATGAACGATTTCGGATCCGTCAGACATGGTATCAATATAATGCATTACAGCATCGGACATCTGTATGCCTCCTTCATGACTCCTTCATGACTCCTTCATGAAAAAATAATATTGTGATAAAAACGGTGTAATATTTTCGTAGCAGCGCTGGATTCCATAGAATATTATAACAATAGAAAGATGAACAGGCAATGAAAAGGAGGCAGCGATGCATATACAAAGAGAGGAAACTGTTTCGCAGTACACGGAAAAGCTCAGAAGACAGCAGCATGAAGATGAGTCCTTCAGCAGGATCAATTCGTTTTTCCCATATGAGAGAGCGTCCTGCTACGCATGGGTTGGTAACAATATGGTTCCTGTGATTACAGAGCAGGATGCACAGACAGAAATGAGACGCAGAGATGGCTGAGACAGAAAATAACGACAGATTTTACCATAGCCTGTTTCATATTGTCATTCCGATTGCCCTTCAGAACCTGATCTCGGCACTTGTGAGTGCATCGGATGCCATTATGCTGGGAATGCTGAATCAGGAGTCGCTGTCCGCTGTATCGCTGGCGACGCAGATTCAGTTTGTTCTGAGTCTGTTTTTTGCCGCATTGACAATCGGTACGACAATTCTGGCGGCGCAGTACTGGGGAAAAGGTGACCAGGCAGCCGTAGAACGCATTCTGGGCTTTTCCGTCAGGCTTTCGCTGACGGTATCGACGGTATTTTTCCTGCTGGCGTTACTGGCACCGGAATTGCTGATGCTGATCTTTACTTCGGATCAGTCGCTGATCCGGTCAGGCAGCGTATATCTCCGGATTGTCAGCTGGTCTTATCTGTGTCAGGCGGTTTCACAGATCTATCTGTGTATCATGAAGAACAGCGGAAGAACACTCAGAAGTACAGTCTTCAGCATGGTGTCCATGTGTCTGAACATTGTACTGAATGCAATATTTATTTTCGGACTTCTGGGGGCTCCGGCATATGGAATCGCAGGCGCGGCAATTGCCACGGTAATTGCAAGGGCAGTGGAACTTCTGCTGGTGCTGCTGGAGAACCGGAAAAAAGAGGTGGTCCGGCTGAGCGTTTCAAACCTGATCCGGACGGACCGGGTACTGGCCGGAGATTTTATTCATTATACGAGTCCTGTCATGGCCAATGAGCTGGTCTGGGGCTGCGGATTTACGATGTTTACGGTAATTATGGGACACCTTGGAAGTGATGCGGTTGCAGCCAATTCCTATGCCAATATTGTTAAGAATCTGATTTCCTGCTTCTGTCTGGGCATCGGAGCAGGCAGCGGAATCATTATCGGAAATGAACTGGGAAACGGCGAACTGGAACTGGCCAGAAGTGACGGAAACCGTCTGATCCGGCTGGCGATCATATCAGGCGCAGCTTCGGGCGCGGTCATTCTGTGTCTGACACCGTTTATTCTGGGTCATGTCGGGAATCTGACGGAGACGGCACATGGTTATCTTCGGGTAATGCTCCTGATCTGTTCTTATTATATGATCGGTAAAGCAATCAATTCCACAACGGTAGGCGGGATTTTCTGTGCAGGAGGAGATACGAAATTCGGATTCCTGTGTGATACCGTTACGATGTGGGCTGTGATTATTCCGGCAGGTCTGATTGCAGCATTTGTACTGCACCTTCCGGTGCTGGCGGTATACTTTATATTGAATCTGGATGAATTTGTGAAACTTCCGGCAGTGTTCCATAACTACCGAAAATATAAATGGGTCAGGAATCTGACAAGATAAGGAGCGTATGATCATGACAATGAAAGAAAGAATTTTTTCCGGAAAGCTGTTTACAGATGACTGTGAGGGTATGCCCGCGGAGAGAACGGACTGCAAAAAGAATATGATCGCATTCAATGCATCTTCTCCGGAGGATATTCCCGGAAGGTTTGCCATTCTGGGCAGACTGTTCGGAAAAGAAGTTAAGGCATGGATTGAGCCGCCGTTTTACTGCTGCTATGGAACACATATTGACATCGGCGACGGTACCTATATCAATTTCAACTGCAATTTTGTGGATGACGGCAGAATCACGATCGGGCAGAAAGTCATGTTCGGACCTGCGGTTACCATCGCAACGGTCGGACATCCGATCAATCCGGACATGAGAGGCTATATGTATACGGATCCGGTGAAGATCGGCAATAACTGCTGGATCGGTGCAGGTGCGGTGATCTGCCCCGGAGTGACCATTGGCGATAACACGGTGATCGGTGCCGGCAGTGTGGTTGTGCATGATATTCCTGCAGATTCAGTTGCAGCAGGGAATCCATGCCGTGTCATCAGACCGATCAATGAGAAAGACAGGGAATATTATTATAAGGACAGAGAAATTACTCCGGAGGATCTTGAAGAGGAAAGAAAACTCAGAGAAAACTGAAAAATATCTGAATCTGGAAGCACCGGCAGAAATTTTATGCCGGTGTCTTTTTTGCGAAATTAAACATACGGCAAATAAGAATGTGATATACTTTTATTATATGTTTTTATCATTGTGATATGATCTGTTTCGAATTGCCGGAGGGGCCAATGAAGCAGTTTCTGTTTGAAATCAGTCAGCCTGGTCAGATTGAGCTTGAACTATCAAAGGTGCAGAATCTGTGCAGAACAGAGGCACATACTTCTGTTCTTGCACATGTGTATTACGGAAACAGCGATCTGAGTCTGATTCCGGAATTGACGCGGCAGATCAGACAAGTACTGCCGGATGTGCAGATTGCAGGAACAACGTCTTCAGGAGAGGTATATCATGGGCATCTGATGGATCAGGGTATTTTGATTGCCATTTCTGTATTTGCAACGACCAGGGTGCAGGTCAGGATATATGACTGCACGAAGATGAGCGAGAGTAGCGCGGGTCAGGAAATGAGCAGAGATATCAGTACTTTTCCGGATACAGTGGCAGCAGAGATGCTGGCATCTTTAAAAAACGGATTTGATACGGCAGCATTTCTGAAAGGACTGGACGAATGTGCACCGGAGATTCAGATTTTCGGCGCAGGTGCGGATCTTCATGACAGTTCTTCAGATACGGTGGTGTTCTGCGGAGATGGAAGCTGCAGATTCGGAGTGCTTGGTGTCATATATGCAGGGAAAGATTTCCATATCCGGACGGAATATGCACTTGGCTGGAAATCGCTTGGACGCAGTATGAAAGTTACCAGAGCAGATGGAAATGTTCTGTACGAACTGGACGGAAAACCTGCGTTTTCCATATATGAAAAATATCTTCGAATCAAATATGATGACCATTTTCTGGAAAATATTCTTGAATTTCCATTAATTTTTTCTACAGATGGAAATACGCTGACAAGAGATCCGATTGCAAGTGATACGGATGGCAGATTGATTCTGGGAGCCAATATTGAAGAAGGTGTCAGAATTAATCTTGCATACGGGGATCCGACGGCAATCATTGCGGAGGTGCTTGCCAAACAGGAACTGCTGCGGCAATTCGAGCCGGAGGCAATTATTATATACAGCTGTGTGACAAGAAAGAGTTTCTGGAATTATTATGTGAATAAAGAACTGGAGCCGTTTGAAACCGCAGCGCCATCTTCCGGATTTTATACTTTCGGAGAATTTATACGTAAGAACGGGACAATGATGTTTCACAATGCCACACTGATTGCAGCAGGAATGAGAGAAGGGGAACCCAAAGGACATCCCGGTCCGCGCCTGAAATCAGAGGAAGAGAATATGCATGGGCAGATGTCGATGCTTCTTCGGTTGGTAAATTTCGTACAGGAGACGACCGGAGAACTTGAAGAAGCCAATGCCAAACTTTCAGAGATGGCGGAACGGGATGGACTGACCGGACTTTATAATCGCAGACAGATTGAAACGCTGATTCGTGAGAAACTGATCAGAAACTGCAGGCAGCAGGCTTTATCAAGCGGGATGCTTCTGGACATTGATCATTTTAAACATGTAAATGATCATTACGGTCATGACATCGGAGATATGGTGCTGATCAGGGTCGCAGAGATCATTCGTAAAAATTCGGAGAAAATTGCCATTCCCGGCAGATGGGGCGGAGAAGAATTCGCCATACTGATAGAGAATGCAGATGAAGAGGATGCTGTACAGCTGGCAGAGAAGATCAGGAAAGAAATTGCGGAGACAGATTTCACACCGGTCCGGCAGGTGACGGTCAGTATCGGTGTCATCACGATTCACAATGCAAAAGAAGCGGGCAATATATATAAAAAGGTGGACTGGGCCTTATACAAGGCAAAGAAAGAAGGCCGTAACAGGGTCTGGATTTATACGGAGCAATGAGTGGAAAGCGAAGGCATGAATGAACAGAGTGCAGAGAATCCTGTCAGTGACAGTTGCCCTGGTTCTGCTGATCAGTGTGGCGGCAGGCTGTGGTACAGAGAGCGGAGCAGATATGAATCAGAGAAAAGAACTTACCATCACCTGCTTCAAGGCGGGAAAGGCAGATGCATTTGCGCTGACAACGTCCAAAGGCACGGTCATGATTGATACAGGGCTGAAGGAAAACAGCAGTGATCTGGAAGATTTTCTTGATACGAGGCAGATTACGAAGATTGACGATCTGATTGTGACGCATTTTGACAAGGATCATGTAGGCGGTGCGGCAGCACTGGTCACAGACTATGAAATCGGTAAGGTCTATACGACCTGGCAGTCAAAGGATTCAGATGAAATTACGGAATTCTGCAACGCACTTTCTGCGAAAAAGCTGGAGATCGGGACGACACGGGAAGATACTTCTTTTACACTGGACGGTGTTACCTGTGCGATTTATCCGCCGGAGCAGAATGCATATGATACAGATGAAAGCAATAATTCTTCGCTGGCAGTCCGGGTAAGCTACGGATCTTTTTCCATGCTGTTTACAGGAGACGCAGAGAACGAGAGGATAAAGGAACTTGTTGCCACACCGGGACTTGAAAGCACGGTGCTGAAGGTGCCGTATCACGGTCACTGGCAGGATGGTCTGACAGATCTTGTAAAATATGTGTCACCCGCATATGCGGTGATCACTTCATCGGGAGCAGTGAAGGAAGATGCGCAGACAACGGACCTGCTGGAGCAGGACGGGACGGAAGTATACCTGACAAGGAAGGGAACAGTGACCATTGTGACGGATGGCAGCAGTGTGAAGATCACGCAGCAGTGATTCCTGTATACGGAGGGAATAAATCAGAGATAAGGCGAAGGAAACCAACCTGGGAGCAGGAACGGTTTCTTCCGCCTTTTTGGACAGAATATGGTTCTGCCGCTTCTATAAAATAATGACACCTGAATAAAATATGGCAGCTTTTTGAATCCATGTCAGCATCTTACAATCGAGGCAGGAAATGCGGAGGGAATGCAATATGCAAAGTATCAGATTCATTAACGAAGATGGAGATTTTATACTGGAAGAAGCACAGAAGGCACCATCGGTCTATATGCCGCTGGTAAACGGGGAAGGCATGATGTCGAGCATTACACCGTTTCTTGCAGGAGACTGCAAGGCAGATCAGAATACTTTTCTGCTCGAACCGGCCTCTGAACAGACATTGACGGAAAACCGTGCATCACGTAATTTCTGGATCATTCCGGAAGAGGGAACCCCATGGTCAGCCTGCGGTCAGAGTGCGGGGCAGATGACGAAACGGTTTACGCAGGAAGAAAACTGCACCCTCAGGGGAGGCCTGCTGTGGCAGAGTGTCAGCAGAACCAATGCAGAAAACGGACTTCATGCGGAAATACTCAGTTTTGTACCTTCAGATCCGGTAAAAGCCGAGATCATGCAGACCATACTGAAAAATGAAGGCGACCGGAAACTGACATTCCGGTGCGTTGTTGCCATACCGCTGTACGGCAGAAGCGCAGATAACATCAGAGATCATCGTCATGTAACGAGTCTTCTGCAGAGAGTGGAGGCGGAGCATTACGGTGTATGTCTTCATCCGACACTTACCTTTGATGAACGCGGGCACAGACCGGGCAGTGTGACCTATCGTGTATGGGCCGCTTCCGACACGGGAGAAGCACCGGCCTATATGATTCCGCTGTTGTCAGACTTCGTCGGCACCGGTACGCTGGACTGGCCGCAGGCCGTGGTCTGCCCGGATACAGCGGCGGGACGTGTGACGGAGAAAGGTCACGTACAGGGCGGAGAAATGATTGCCGGACTGTTCTTTGATACAGTGACACTTGAGCCCGGGCAGAGCAGAAGCTACCAGACCGTTCTTACGATCAACGATGACCCGGCACCCTACCTGAGCGCAGAAGGAACAGCACAGGCATTTGAGAGAACCAGGCAGTACTGGCAGAAGATGGCACAGGACAGATTCAGTCTTGGCCTGCCGGAATTTACGCAGTGGATGAAATGGGTCAGTGTACAGCCGGTTTTAAGAAGAATCTGCGGTTGCAGTTTCCTTCCGCATCATGATTACGGAAGAGGAGGAAGAGGCTGGAGAGATCTGTGGCAGGACAGCCTTGCACTGCTTTTAAATGATCCGTCCGCGGTCCGCACAGACATGCTCAGTTATTTTGCCGGAGTCCGGCCTGACGGAACCAATGCGACCATCATCGGTGCAAGACCCGGAGAATTCAAGGCAGACCGGAACAATATTCCGCGTGTCTGGATGGATCACGGATTCTGGCCGCTTCTGACGACCTCGTTATATCTCGATGAGAGCGGGGATCCTGATTTTCTGTGGCAGGAACAGCGTTATTTCAATGATCAGTTTGCAATCAGGGGAGAAGGAGCAAGACCTGTCAAAACACTGGAAGAATATCATGGAACTGTTTTTGAACATCTGCTGATTGAAACGGTAACCGCATTTTTTGATGTGGGAGAGCACGGGAATATCCGTCTGCGGGGAGCCGACTGGAATGACGGTCTGGATATGGCGGCAGAAAAGGGAGAAAGCGTTGCATTTACCGCTGCATATGCGTATGGACTGGAGCTTCTTTCCGGAATGCTGGAGCAGGCAGAAAAAGACGGCAGGAAGGAAATAAAGATCGCAGGCGCATTATGGCAGCTGATGCAGTTCGCACCTGAATCATACGGGACACCGGCACTGATGACGGCTGCACTTGAGAAATACTGTGAAGCCGTATATGCCGATATGTCGCCGGAACAGGTCAGCACAGAGAAACTGGCAGAGAAACTGCAGAAAATGTCCGCCTGGATCAGACAGCATATCCGCAGTCAGGAATGGACGGGAGACCATGCAGGGCTGGAGTGGTTTAACAGCTATTATGACAATCACGGACAGCAGACAGACGGAGTTTGCGGTGATCGCATCAGAATGATGCTGACCGGACAGGTATTCACACTTCTGTCAGGAACCGCTTCGCAGGAACAGGCGGAAAAAATGATCCGTGCGGCGGACCGGTATCTTTATGATTCTGCGCGCGGAGGGTACTGCCTGAACACGGATTTCGAAGAGGTGAAGCTTGATCTGGGGCGCATGTTCGGGTTTGCTTATGGCAGTAAGGAGAACGGAGCAGTGTTCTGCCATATGGCAGTGATGTTTGCATATGCGCTGTACAGCAGAGAATTTGTCATGCAGGGGCGTAAGGCGCTCAGGCAGCTGTATCTGCAGAGCATGGACTTTAGCCGCAGCATGGTGCTGCCGGGGATACCGGAGTATTTTGATGCGGCTGGCCGCGGAATGTATCCTTATCTGACCGGTGCAGCCAGCTGGTATGTGCTGACACTGCGCACACAGATTTTCGGCATCCGGGGACAGAAGGGACAGCTGGTGCTGGAGCCGAAGCTGATGGCAGATCAGTTTGACGGGGAAGGAAATGCTTCCATTTCCTGCGCATTCGCAGGAAAACGTCTTGAAGTGACTTATCAGAATCCGAAGAAGCTGGAATGGAAGGAATACCGGATCGGCAGAGCGGATGTGAACGGGCAGGAGATCAGCGTCTGTGGAAATCAGCTGCATCTGACGCCGGAACAGCTGAATGCACCGGATAATGAAGTGAACAGAATTACAGTGGAACTGGAGGCAATGTGATGAAAAAAAAGGGCAGCAGGGGAAACAGTGGCAGGGACGGATTTTTTATGGAGGACTATCAGCATAAGGCACCGTTTTCCAGTTTCCTTCCGGGAATTGCAGGCAGAATGGGAATCCCGGCGTGGGTATATTATAACAACAGAGGACAGGGCGTCTGCAGTTTCGGCGTGCAGGACAGGGATCATGCCATTCTGGAATTCTGTCCGGCACATATGGCATATCAGAATAATGCCAGAACAGGATTCCGGACATTCCTGAAGGTGAACGGTCAGTTTCAGGAGGCATTTCGCGGCAGATGTGATATGCATATTCTGGCAGGAGAACTGGAAATCAGCTGGCAGTCAGATCAGCTGAAGACATCGGCGTTGTATTTCGGAGTACCTGGAGAGAGGGCAGGTATGCTGGCACGGATTCTGACGTTGCAGAATACCGCGGATGCGGCAGTACAGGTGGATCTGCTCGACGGTCTTCCGGCAGTGGTCCCGTACGGGGTCAGCAATGAAAGCCTTAAGATGATGACACAGCTGTCAAAGGCATGGATGCAGGTGGAAAATCCGGATTCCGGTACGCCCTGTTTCTGCGTCAGAGCTTCAATGGCGGATACTGCGCAGGTGACGAAGGTCAGGGGCGGAAATTTTGCATTCGGAATGGATGAAAACGGCAGAAGGCTGCCGGTGATCGTGCAGCCGGAGCTGATTTTCGGCGAGGATACCGCACTGGAAAGGCCGGACGGGTATCTGACGAAAACATCGGAAGAACTCTGCAGGATGCATCAGGTAACGGAAAATGAATTCCCCTGCTGCTTTTTTGCAGCCAGCAGGACCCTGATGCCAGGAGACAGCATGCAGATTCTGTCGCTGTTCGGGCAGACCGGGGAAAAGAGTGAGATTGAAGCACTGACGGCATCGGTGAACACGCCGGAGTGGTTTATGGAGAAGAGAAGACAGGCAGAAGAACTGGTCAGAAACCTGACGGACGTAATTGATACAAAGACAGCAAATGAGGTATTCGACGGTTATTGCAGACAGACTTATCTGGATAATCTTTTACGTGGCGGTACACCGGTCTTTTTCGGAAAAGATGACCGGAAAATGCCGTTTTACATGTACTCCCGCAAGCATGGAGATCCGGAACGTGAATATAACGCATTTTCACTCGGAGATGAATATTATGCGCAGGGAAACGGCAATTTCCGCGATGTATGTCAGAACAGAAGATGTGATGTCTTTTTCCATCCGCAGCTGAAGGATTTCGGTATCAGAACTTTCTTTGAACTGATTCAGAGTGACGGATACAATCCGCTGGTCATGACATTCAGCACCTTCAGAATGCAGCCGAAGGATGCGAAGGACTGCAGCATGAAGCTGCCGAAGAAAGACAGGGAAAATGCGGTGACCCTTCTGACAGAGGAATTTACGCCGGGCAGACTTGCGATGTTTGCACAGGACTGCGGTCTGGAGGAGGAAGAAAACCGTGAATTTATGGATCTGTGTCTTGGAAAGGCACAGTGCGATCCCAATGCGGATTTCGGAGAAGGCTACTGGAGTGACCACTGGACCTATCTGCAGGATCTGATTGATCAGTATCTGGAACTCTATCCGGAAGAGAAAAAATCACTTCTGTTCGCAGAGGAGAATCTCAGATGGTATGAGACACGCGCGTTTGTGAATCCGCGCAGAAAGCGCTATGAGAAGACGGAGAACGGACTTCGCCAGTATCATGCGCTGGACATGAACAGAAAACATACTTCCGGTGTCAGATGGATGCAGACCGTTTCCGGAGAAACCGCATGCAGCTCTCTTGCGGAAAAAATGGTGGTGCTCTGTACGTTAAAAGCGGCAACGGCAGATGCAGCAGGAATGGGTATTGAGATGGAAGGCGGAAAGCCGGGCTGGTATGATGCGCTGAACGGCCTTCCGGGGCTGCTGGGTTCTTCCATGGCGGAAACCTGTGAACTGGTCAGAACGCTTGGATTCCTGGAAGAAGCACTGCGACAGGAAGACGGCAGTATATCACTTTATGAAGAAATGGCAGAACTTCTGTATGCAGTCAGAGCAGCATATCAGGAATCCGGCAGTGCATTTGAACGCTGGGATGTGGCCAATACGGCGAAGGAATGCTACAGGGAACAGACACTGCGCGGAGTATCCGGCAGAAAGGTCAGCATCAGCTGCAGGGAAGCGGCAGAGACGATGCAGCTTTTCAGAAAGGCACTGGAAAAAGGAATTGAAAAAGCTGTCAGAATCGGCAGAGGCATCTGTCCGACTTACTTTGCATATGCGGCTGAGAATGTAACGGAAAATGCACAGGGACTCATGCCGGGAGAACTTACCTGCGAGCCGTTTCCGCTGTTCCTGGAAGGCCCGGTTCACTGGCTGAAGCTAAGTCATGAAATACAGGACAAGGAGAACATGGTACAGAAGATCCGGGAAAGCGGTCTGTATGACCGGAAACTTCATATGTACAAGGTAAATGAGTCTCTGGCAGGTGTAACCTATGAAGCGGGAAGAGCACTGGCGTTTACGCCGGGATGGCTGGAAAACGAGTCTGTCTGGCTTCACATGGAATACAAATATCTGCTGGAACTTTTAAGAAGCGGTCTGTACGCGCAGTTCGCAGAGGCCTTTCATCAGGCAGCGGTTCCGTTTATGGATCCGGCGGTATACGGGCGCAGTACACTGGAAAATGTTTCGTTCATTGCTTCCTCGGCCAATCCGGATCCTGGAGTGCACGGAAGAGGTTTCGTGGCAAGACTTTCCGGGTCTACAGCGGAATTTACGGAGATCTGGAAACTGATGTTTTTCGGAAAAGACAGCTTTTTCTGCGATGAGAATGGTGCGCTGCGGATCAGGTTTACACCGTTCATACCGGCATTTCTGATTCCGGAGACGAAAGAAGTGAGCGCTGTCTTTCTGGGCCGTACGCAGGTGATCTATCATGCGGACTTTGAAGGAGATATTCTTCCGGATACATATACCTGCAGAGAATACCGCCTGACGGACGTGGAAGGACAGGAAACCGTATATACGGAAGAACTTCTGCCGTCAGAGATTGCCTTGCAGATCAGGCAGGGACGTTTCAGACGGATTCATGTGGAATTATCGGAGTCAGCGATCCGTGCGCTGTGAATGATTCACTTTTCAGCATTCTGTTTATGCAGTATACTGGGATGAACTTCGATTTTTTTCAGAAACGGTGGATTGAGATCGCAGAAAAAAGGTTCCAAAGAGGAAGAGTGAGAAACACATGGCAGTAAAGAAAGAATCAGAAAATTCATTTTCAGAGTATCCGATTTCTGAAGATATTGCAGAAGCATTAAAACTTCTGGGTTACCGGCAGCCCACACCGGTCCAGCAGGCGGTACTTCCGTTCGCACTGATGGGAAGAGACATTGTGGCACAGTCGCAGACGGGAAGCGGTAAGACTGCGGCTTTTGCCATTCCGATCTGTAATGAAGTCAGATGGGATGAGGTACTGCCGCAGGCACTGGTACTCGAGCCGACAAGAGAACTGGCGGTACAGGTGCAGGAGGAAATTTTTGATATCAGCAGAAAGAAGCGGCTGAAGGTACCTGTGGTATTCGGCGGAATGCCGGTGGAAAAGCAGGCGGTTACCATAAGGCAGAGGAGTCATATCGTCGTCGGAACACCGGGAAGAGTCATTGATCATATGAAGAGAGGAAATCTCATACTGGATCAGGTGAGATTTCTGGTGATTGATGAAGCGGATCTGATGCTGGACATGGGATTCATGGATGACGTGGAGTATATTGTTTCACAGGCAGGAGATGGCAGAAAACCGCAGCTCATGCTTTTCTCTGCAACCATGGAACCACATATCGATCACCTGGTGGATCAGTATATGCATGATCCGAAACGGATTATTCTGGAGAATGATCAGAAGACGGCAGAAGGCATTGAGCAGAGCTGCTTCCAGACAGAGCCGGAAGAGAAGTTCGGTGCGCTTCTTGATCTTATGGTCATGGAAAATCCGGATAATGCGATTATTTTCTGCGATACCAGAGAAATGGTTAACACATTGTTTCAGAAGCTGCGCAGGAAAAAAATCCGCTGTGGCATGCTGCATGGCGGAATGGAGCAGAAAGACAGACTGTATGCCATTTCCGATTTCCGGAAGGGCATCTATCATTACCTGATCACAACGGACGTGGCGGCACGCGGAATTGACCTTTCAGAGATTACCCATGTCATTAACTATGATTTCCCGACCAAACGGGAGAACTATGTCCACAGAATCGGCAGAACCGGGAGAAACGGTCATACAGGCAAGGCATTCAGCTTTGTCAGCAGAGAGGAACTGCATTATAAACAGGCGGTGGAAGCGTATATCGGTACCACGATTCCGTGGAAAACGCTGCCCGAATCAGGAAGTCTTGTGGATAAGCAGCAGGAATTTCAGCGCAGACAGAAGGAAAAGGTGGTCATCAGACAGGCCAAAGGCGCTGTTTTTGATAAAGATATTCAGAAGCTGTCCATCGGAGGCGGCAGGAAGTCCAAGCTGCGCGCGGGCGATGTTGTCGGGGCAATCTGTGCAGTGGAGGGTGTCGGCCAGGAGGATATCGGAATCATTGATGTCCGTGACAGCATCACATTCGTGGAAATTCTCAATCACAAGGGCACACTGGTATATGAAGAACTGCAGTCGAAGCCGGTTAAGGGAAAAGTACGCAAAGTGAAAATGGTGCAGAACTGAAATAACGGAGGCAGATTTTCTATCTGGGAGAGACATTCTTTTTCATCCGGGTTTTGCAGGCATACATCACCTGATCAGCACGCTTTATTGTATCATACAGGCTATGATCAATGGCAGGATCAAATTCGGCATAGCCATAGGCAAAGTTGATCTGTGCTTTATCAGCTTCCTCATATTCATGAAGCATTTCCGCATATGCGGTATAAAATTTCCGTTTATCATCCAGAGAGCAGATCAGGGCAAATTCATCTCCCCCGATCCGAAACAGAGTGGAGAAATCTCTGAAAAATCCATTGATGAAGTAGGCGCAGCTTTTGATATAAAGATCGCCTGCTTCATGCCCCTGCTCATCATTTATTTTCTTCAGATCATTCAGATCGAACATCGCAATAACTGTTTTCCGGTAATCTGCGGAACTTGTATTCAGGCAGTCCAGAGTCTCTTCGTATGCGGTACGGTTGCTTAAATTTGTGAGGCTGTCATGCAGTGCCATCTGCTTATAGGCCTGCGACTGCAGTTCGACGGCCAGAATATCCATGTGCCCCTGCAGGGACTGGATTCCCAGCAGCATGATAAAGATAATCACGCCAAGTCTTGTGCAGGCGGCGTAATCGTCCTTGTTGCCGCTGTAATATCTGAGAATATCAATACATACGGTAAGTGCCATAAACAGGAAGCCGAAAGTTTCCGGAGACAGATGCAGTTCCTTCTTACCGGTTCTGGAGCGTTCAATCAGCTTTACCCGTATGTTGAAGGTTACTTCGGAAACGGCCAGTATGAGAATACTGATATGTGTAATCAGCAGGCTGTCTTCAAGATCTTCAATACGGAAAAGAAAAAGAAAATTGCTCAGAACAAAATTGATGACCGGAACAGGTGCGATTTTTCTGGTCATTTTTGCAATATAGGCGTTTTTGCTGCAGAGAAAATATGCAACAGTGAACATTTCCATAAAAATGATGGTTTCATAACTGAGAATACAGAGCGCTTCAATATTGCGGCAAAAGAACTGCGGAATCTTGGTGTCAATGATACCGCCGACAGACATGAACAGCGAGATCAGAGAAAGGTAGAGCAGGCTGTTATTCTGATGTTTTCCCGGAAGACATGAAATATAGATCCAGACAATCAGAAATACAACAGCAAGAGCCAGAAAAATAATATAAGAGAAAACAGCATTAATATTCTGGCGGATCACCATGACCAGTTCGGAAGCTTTATCACCGATATAAACTGTTTCGGCAGTGCCCTGAAATTTGGCGGATGCGGAATCAAGCGTGATCGTCAGCGTCTTTCCGACATAACTGCTGTCCAGCCTGAAGAAATGATAGGCAGACGGGGCAAGTGAAAAAACAGATCCGGAAGGGCCGAAAGTGTACAGCGGTGTATGGTCGATACTGATAACTACAGAGGAATGATAGGCAGGAAGCATCAGATATTGGTTGCCCTGACATTCTGCTGCAGACAGAGTCCGGCTTAATGTCAGCGCTTTACCCGAAAATCCGGAACCGTTTAACGGAAGGGTAACCGGTACAAGGTTTCCGTTGTCATCAGAGGCCGACCAGCCGCTGTCTAAAGGCAGCACTTCATAAGAGTCCCTATCTGTATTCGTATTCTGACCTGCCATATGCGCCATGACCAGAACCGGAATGATAAGAACCAGAGAAATAATATAAATCAGTATATAATTTATTTTCGAAAAATTTGATTTTTTCATATCAAACGCCCTGCCGGGGTTGCGGAGCAATCCTCGATAAATTCAGGTGACTTTGCACCTGAATTTATTATATCATATATTATATTCCGGATTATACTTGATTAATGGAGGAAAGAATCGGCAGTTATTCTACAGATTCAAAAAAAGATGATAAAACTGAATGATTATTTATATGAAGGTGACACTGTGCTCAAGATCATACAGAGATATTCTGCAGATCTGAAAAAATCAGCAATTGAATCACACAATCAGATTGATCTTGTACACTGTAATTTCCTGATCCATATTGCGGAGATGCTGCAGCATAATGACTTCCTGACCTCAGAATCCCAGCGGATTCGTGAATTTTACAAATTTATGGCTGGTGAGTATCCGTTTCTGGCATTTACCTTTAAGGGCAGGATCAAGTCGCTGATCCGTGCGGAGGAGAAGTTCAACGGATATATTGTCAGCTATATTTCAGATTATTATGCAGAGCATCATGCCTATCCGCCGGTAACGGAACTGAAAACCAGACTGAACGGTTTTCATGATCTGATTGCCTACAGAATTGTGATTTCACTGCCCAGATGTCATGTGAAGGAAGGGGAGGACCGAGGGGAACAGGAGATCAGATATCTGTATGAGATTGCCGGACAGCTTCCGGAATTCCTTGAAGAACGCGGATTTTCCGCACAGGAAGCAGGGAATGCGGCAGAAAATAATTCTCCGTTGCTAAAGGAGGCGGTGCGCGCATACTATAAGGATTACATCAGCAATCTGAAGGATCAGGGATATCGTTCGCTGCACATCACCTTCTATGATAATCTTGCCCGCTGTTATATCGAAGTACAGCTGCGCACGAAGGAGATGGACGATGATGCGGAAATCGGTCCGGCCAATCATCTCGGTTATGAGAAGCGCCAGGAAAGTGAACGCGCCAGAAGAAATAAGATTCCCGAAGGCGAATGCATTTATTTTGATGAAGCCTATGAAAGAGGGATGCTTCTGCAGCAGCTTGAATTATCCAGACTGGACGTAAATATGTTTTCGGCCGCCAACAATTCGCTGATCAATGACGGCTGCGGTCTGTACCGGGGCCGTCTGATCCTTCCGTATGAGCACCTGTCAAGGTTTCAGAACGATCTGATTGACTGAAAAAGACGTTATAAAACAAATAAGATGACTGATTAAAGACATTAATTTTGCCATGAAAAAAATAAATCAAGAAATTTCAAAAAAGTGTTTGACAAGAGACTCATGTGGTGGTAGATTAGTATTCGTTGCTGATGCAGCACCGACAAAAACAAAACAGCCGGAAAGCTGATCAGAAGCGGGGTTCAGAACAATCGGACCTGAAGATGCACCTTGAAAAATAAACAGTAATGCAACCCTGAAAAATTCCAGAAGCAGTCGAAAGACTGTGAGAATAATTCAGAACAAAAAACAGCTTATATGTATCCTTAGCCGGGC
>CAYMBY010000133.1:0-2716 GCA_964388815.1 uncultured Butyrivibrio sp.
GCCATTTTTGGAGTGATGGGTGCAATGCTCTGTTTTATATTTCATGGGCGCAGAAATTTGAGAAAAGGATCAACACTGGCAGCAAGAGCCGGATTTATGGTTGTTTATTCGCTTTATGCCGGTTTTGCAAATACAGGAACCAATAATGTGGCACATGTCGGAGGACTTCTTACCGGGATTATTATCGCAGAAATTTTTTCTGTATTTAAACATTCAATCAATATGGAGGAACTGATATGAAAGACGAAAACTGTATTTTCTGTAAAATTGCAAACGGAGAAATTCCATCCAATACAATTTATGAGGATGATCTGTTCAGAGTGATTCTGGATAACGGCCCTGCCACGAGGGGACATGCACTGATTCTGCCAAAGCAGCACTATGCGGATCTCTATGAAATTGATGAAGATACTGCTGCGGCAGCAATGAAACTGGCCAGAAAAATGGCATTGATTATGAGAGAAAAGCTCGGATGTGACGGATTGAATGTGGTACAGAACAACGGGGCAACTGCCGGACAGACAGTGCGCCATTTTCATGTACATCTGATTCCGAGATATGAAAACGACGGACAGCGTATTCTGTGGAAACCGACCAGTCCTTCAGCAGATGAACTGAAGGCTGTGCGGGATGAGCTTAACAGGTGAGACCGGGAGGAAAGTGTTTTGCGGGAAATTGATGTAGCAGTAATTACGGATGTAGTACGGGAAATGTGTATCAGCGCCAATTATCAGCTCTCTTCTGATATGCAGGCGGCGTTGAACGGGGCAGTGGCAAAGGAAAAATCCGAACTCGGAAAAAAGATTCTGTCGCAGCTTCAGGAGAATCTCCATATTGCAGCAGAGGATCAGATCCCGATCTGCCAGGATACCGGCATGGCGGTTTTCTTTGTCAGTGTCGGTCAGGAGGTACATTTTACCGGCGGGACAGTTACAGATGCGATAAATGAAGGTGTCCGCAGAGGATATAAGGAAGGCTATCTGAGGAAATCAGTGGTCGGGGATCCGCTGATCAGAAAGAATACGGAGGATAATACTCCGGCAGTCATTCATTATGATATTGTTTCCGGAGACCGGGTGCAGATTACCTGTGCACCGAAAGGCTTTGGAAGTGAGAACATGAGCCGTGTGTTCATGCTTAAACCTGCAGACGGTGAAGAAGGCGTAAAAAATGCCATTGTACAGGCAGTAAAGGACGCTGGACCCAATGCATGCCCGCCCATGGTGGTCGGAGTCGGCATCGGAGGAACATTTGAAAAATGCGCACTTATGGCAAAAGAGGCTTTGACACGGCAGGCAGGAAAACATTCGGATATTCCCTATATCAGTGAAATGGAAAATGAAGTGCTGGAGCGGATCAACCGGACGGGAATCGGCCCGGGAGGTCTTGGCGGAAGCGTAACCGCACTTGCAGTCAATATCAATACCTATGCCACGCATATTGCGGGGCTTCCGGTTGCAGTCAATATCTGCTGTCATGTGAACAGACATGTAACAAAGGTTATCTGAAAGAACTTTATCATAAACGGGAGAATGTGAAGATGCAGTATCAGATCAGCGCACCATTGGATAAAAAGACAATCAGCCAGCTTAAGGCCGGAGATATGGTATATATTTCCGGAACAATCTATACAGCAAGGGATGCGGCGCATAAGAGAATGGCACAGGCACTGGCAGAAGGGCATAAGCTTCCGCTTGATGTACGGGGCAATGTAATATATTATATGGGACCTTCACCTGCCAGAGAGGGAAGACCGATCGGTTCGGCCGGTCCGACGACTGCGAGCCGCATGGACAGGTATGCACCGGATCTTCTGGATCTTGGTCTGAGCGGCATGATCGGGAAGGGAAAGAGGTCACAGCAGGTGATTGATGCAATGGTCCGTAATGGTGCAGTTTATTTTGCTGCAATCGGCGGAGCCGGTGCGCTGCTTTCAAAAGCAATTGTTTCTTCTGAAGTGATTGCGTATGAAGATCTTGGTACAGAAGCAATCCGCAGGCTGGAAGTCAGGGATTTTCCGGCCATAGTGGTCATTGATTCAGACGGAAATAATCTGTATGAAATCGCGCAGAAAGAATTTAATACAGAAAAGAATTGACAAAGCATAGAAACTATAGGTATAATAATTGAGCGTCACATCTGAAGGCATTTGATTTACTTGAATGTAAGATCGGCAGGAGGATGTGGAACAACCAGATACAGAATTGGTAGTGGGATTTCAGACCTGGAGAAATACTCAAGTGGCTGAAGAGGCGCCCCTGCTAAGGGTGTAGACCGCTAACGCGGTGCGAGGGTTCAAATCCCTCTTTCTCCGTTTCGATTATAGCTTATGGCTAGGAAGAGAATCCTGAGAAATCACGATTCTTTTTTTATCCAGAAAAAAAGAAAAAAGTTCTTGCAATTGAACATACGCTTTGCTATAATACGATTTGCCCGCAAAAAACGGGCAAGACAAATTTAAAAAAGTTCTTGACAGAGCGAACCGCAAGTGATAAAGTAAAGAACGTTGCGGCTGAGCAATCGCCAAGACGCTGAGGACCTGGAAACACAGGAAATCAGAGCAATGCACCTTGACAAATAAACAGTAATGCAACCCTGAAAAATTCCAGAAGCAGTCGAAAGACTGTGAGAATAATTCAGAACAAAAAACAGCTTATATGTATCCTTAGCCGGGCACATATGAGTAAAGAAGTAAATTAACGGACAGAGTCAGCAA
>CAYMBY010000134.1:0-4958 GCA_964388815.1 uncultured Butyrivibrio sp.
TTGCCATCTCCCTGTACCCCTTTGATACTGTTTTTTCAACGAATTACCGGTAACGTTTCCGGTGCATTTATACTTTATCACTTTGTTATTTATATGGCAATAGTTTCCGCAAAAATGTGTGCTGTTTTCGGAAACGTTTTCGCATGAATATGTTTCCCCGTGAACATTCTTTTTCCCATTCTCACTGCTTCGTTTCCTCTTTGACTCCCCAGATCAGATTATGCCACTGTTCGAGTTGCTGTGTGGTCATAAATCCGTTTGAGGTTCCCATATAACCGATTTTATATGAAGCAAACAGAAGCGCATTCTTAATCGCATTCACAGAATTCCCTGTTTCCAGATAATAATGAAGGAAGCAGGAAAACAGAGCATTACCGGCTCCTGCAGTATTTACCACCTCATTGGTATTTACAGAATTGTAATGCACTTTGATTCCGGCATTTCTGTCATAAAGGATTACTCCTTCCGCTCCCTGTCCCAGTACAATAATATCTGTCGCATAGCGGTCTGCAATACTCTGCACAAAATCAAAGGGATCCTCTGTCAGAATATCATCACTGAAATACAGAATCTGTGCGCCGTTCAGAAATTCCGTATTGTACTTTTCCATATCGCGGTTAAAATTTCTGACATTTACCGCAATCCGTCTGCAGTGCTCTCTTGCCAGACGCAGAAACGGTCTGCAGAAATTGGCATTGGCCAGTATCACCATATCACAGGCGGCAACAAGCGGCGTCGCCATGGACAGATCATAAACTGCATCATGCAGATCCTTCGGGTCTTCAAATATCTGCTGTCTGCGGTTCCGGTCGTAGAATATCACCTCCGTCGGCGTATTCTCCATCTGCGGAATGATATATTCGGTCGGAATGGTTACTTTGCGGTCTGCCGGATTAAGCAGCTCCATATTCTGGGTTCTGCCGACCATGGACATGAATGTCACATCATTTCCAAGCCACTTCAATGCCAGTGACTCATTGTAGGCATCCCCGCCGACAGACGTGCAGATTGTGCCGGTTCCGCGTGTCAGCGGCGCAAATTCCACCGGAATTTTATCCACCTTCACAATCGTCTCAATCTGCGTCACTCCTGCTACGACAAATTTTCCCATGGCATTTCCTCCTGTCAGAATTACCCTGTCGCAATTTATCTGTATGTCAGTTTTTCCATCATATCAACATATCTTCCGGCTTCCGAAAGGAACCGTTCCGCACTGAGTATTCCCTCTCCTTCACCTGCACCCGTGATCAGGAGTCTTTCCATTGTATAATCCAGCATAAATCCGACCCGTTCATAGTCTGCCCCTTCAATGAACCTGGAGATATCTCCCTTTTTCATGATCCCGCCATACATATTATGCAGTGCTTCACGACGTTCATGAACTGCTTCCGCTGCCTCCGCCATCTGTTCCGTTTCCACACGCAGAAGAAATCTCTGCATATACGGATACTGGCGCATGGAAGCGGCTCTTGCTGCCAGAAATTGGCGGTAAAGGATGAAAAAATTGTTTTCATTCCGGTCAATCTGTGAATCAACCTCCAGTGTAAAAAATCTTACACTGTAATCATATAGAAAAGAATATAAACCAAGTTTGCTGCCAAAGTAATGGAACAGTAACCCCTTACTGATTCCCGCATCTCTGACAATATCATCTGTACTTGCATGCAGATACCCGCCAACTGCAAATGCCTTCAATGAAGCATTGATCATCCGGTCCTGCTTTTCTTTTTTCAGGTCAAAAAATTTTTCATTCATGTACCCGCAACCCCCATGCACACCCCTGTGTTGACTGAATCAGTCCATATTTACTATACCACTTTCTCTTTGCATTTTTCAATGATTCCACGCTTTTTCCTCTTCCCTTATATCCGGAATTGTATTAAAATATAAACATCCCGATATTCGGAAATATGAATTGCGCACATAACGCAGGAAGGGTGGCATAATATGTCTAAGGGACTGGGCAAATTTGTTCTGTTCTGTGCTGCTGCAGGCGCAGCCGCTGCAGGTGTATATTATTACCTTAATAAAAAAGACGGAGAGCTGAACGGCGACTCCGAGGATGATGATTTTGATGACTTTGATGACTTTGATGATGACACAGACAGTGCATCTGATGAGCATGGTCGCGGATATGTAAATATCGGACACAATTCTGATTCCGCTGATGACAAGGGACATAGTGCTGCCTCCGATGAAGCCTCTGATGAAAGTTCTGACGAGCCGGAAGCTGATGAAGCTCCTGATGAAACTGAAGAATTTTTTGATGATGACGAAGATACAACAGACAAATAAGGTGCCGGATCGCCTTACAGAATATGGAGTGTACAGTATAATCTACTGTACACTCCATATTTTTTACCATGCAAGTGCAAGTCTTGCACAGCCCTCTATGATCTGTTCTTCCGTCAGCGATGCATATCCCAGTATCACTGTCGGATTCTGTAAAAGCTCCGGCATCATGTGATCTGTACCATCCTGAATACGATATTCGGCCAGCGGATAAACTCTGACTTCACGCGCTGCGGCCAGTTCTGCCAGTTCCTGTTCCGTCCTTCCGTCTCTGCAGGAAAGAAGCAGATGCAGTCCTGCATCTGCCCCGGAGATTGAGAATCTGTCCTGAAGCACTTCAAGTTCTCTCAGCATCAGATCATGCTTCATCCGGTATATTCTCCGCATTTTATTCAGATATCTTTCAAAATATCCATCTCTGATAAACTCATTGATGATCTCCTGGTTGATCCGGGACACCGTTGATGAAAAACAGCTGCACCCGGTATGATAGATTTCCAGAAGATGCTCAGGAAGAACCATATAACTGACTCTGATTGCCGGTGCAATTGACTTTGAAAAGGTTCCGATATAAATCACCTTCCCGTGATGATCGGATGCCTGAAGTGAAGGGATCGGTTTTCCCCGATATCGGAATTCAGAATCGTAATCATCCTCAATCAGATATCGTTCCTTTTGGGCTGCCGCCCACTGCAGAAGTTCCATCCGTCTCGCGATCGGCATGACTGTACCTGTGGGGTACTGATGTGAAGGCATAACATATGCCAGATCTGCGCCGGTTCTTTCCAGTTCGGACACCAGCATTCCGCATTCATCCATTCCGGTAACCTTAAGTTCATATCCAAACCGTCTGAAAATATCCGCCGCTCTGGTATAGGTCACCTGTTCCATTGCTGCTGTTCTTTTCCCGAGAATCTGTTCCAGCAGCATCAGAAGGTAATCATTTCCTGCCCCGATAACAATCTGATCCGCCTGACATCGAACGCCTCTTGACAGCTGCAGATACCTTGCAATCGTCTCCCGGAGCTCCAGGTCACCCTGCGGTTCCCCCGACGAAAGCATGCTGTTTTTCCCATCCACCAGAATTCCGCGATTTATTTTTTTCCATGTTGCATAAGGAAATTCATTCATATCAATGGTTCTGGGGGAGAAATCAATCTGTGTTTTTTCCGGCTCTTTCTTTTTTTCCGGCTGCACAGAAATCTCCGGCTTTAACCGCTCGCCCTTTTCTTCTTCAATACTGAAAAGGTCACCGGTCTCACAGACAAAATAGCCTCTGTGGGGTCTGGCTTCAATATACCCTTCTGAAAGCAGCTGGTCATATGCCATTTCTACAGTTGTTCTGGATACCGTAAGGAATTCTGCCAGTGAACGAGTAGAGGGAAGCCTCTCTCCGCAGAGAAGCTTCCCTTTTCTGATTTCATTTCTGATATATTCATAAATCTGTCCGTATAAATGTCCCTGATCCTGAAGTGTAATATTCAGTTCTGTCATTCCCTGTTTGCTGCTTTCTTCTTTTCTGCCAGCAGTTCCTTCAGATCATACGCGCGATCCTTGATGTGACTGTTTGCACTGCGTGATGTCAGAATTCCCCCGATCATCTTGGATGCGGCATCATACTGACCGGTCTCCATATACAGTGCAGCCAGAAGATAATCCAGCGTTACGGTATTCATGCCGGCAATCGGGAATTCTTCTGTCTGTCTTGCCATAACAAAGCCGTCCAGCGCATTTTTCAGAAGTTCCTGCTCTTCCTCAAGGTTGTCCTTCTTCTTTGCTTCAAAATCAGCAACCTGATCCGCTGACATCCGTTCCGTTTCTCCCCGGATCAGCCATGCGGTTTTCAGACACAGATATGCTTTCTCACTTGCTTTCGCATTTTTTACAATTGCATTGGCAAGCGCCAGCTGATAACGTTCTTTCGCATCTTCATAGGTATATATGGTCTTCTGGTCTCTCTGCGGCTTATAATTCATGCAGATCTTATTTCTGATGTCATCAATCTGCCTCTTTGTCAGTGTTTTAAAATACCTTCCAAGTGCAGCATATCCGCATTCCGGGCAGGCAACAATATCATACTTGATTTCATCCACCTGCTCATACACCGGGCGCAGATCAGTATCCACTTTTTTTACATGCACCTTGCCCGCACGCACGGTGAGCGTGGAAATCTCTTCTCCGCAGACAGGACAGACATATTTCTTTTCATACAGGAAATCGCTTTCCTCCGGTACCTTGACCTCTACCGGTTTGTTTTCCTGCACAACTTTCTCTTTTTCCTTTTCATACAGATTCTGCTCTTCAAGATTTCCAAGTCCAAATTTACCCAGTCCCGAAAGAATCGACATGTCCTGTACTCCTTTGCCATAAGCTTCTGTTTTTATTTACTGTTTTGGCAGAACAAATGAACTCTTCAACGAGACAATCCGGTTAAAGACCGGTCTGTTCTCTTCCGAGTCTTTGCAGTCAACACAGAAATAACCGTTTCGTACAAACTGGAACTTATCATATGCCTGCGCCTTTCCAAGTGCAGGTTCAAGCTTTGCATCATGAATTACAGTAATGGAATCAGGGTTAAGATTCAATGAACCGTCTTCGTTGTAAACACCTTTTTCCTCATCAATAATGTTTTCATACAGTCTGACCTCCGCACTTACGGCTTCCTT
>CAYMBY010000135.1:0-36627 GCA_964388815.1 uncultured Butyrivibrio sp.
CCTCAGTATTCCTCTTGGTTTTTGCAGTGGCGCGATATATCCCTGTGTTCTTGCGAGGTCAATGGATTTTGCAGGCAGCAGAACTGCGACGGTTACAGGATTGATCACAGCATCCACAGGCCTTGGCGGTGCCGTTATTTCTGTACTGACAGGCAGTATATCACAGAGCGCAGACATTCGCACGGCGCTTTGCATACTTGCGCTGCTGATGGCAGCGGATGTTGCCGCCGGAGTCATCCTGACAGGGTTTCACAGGAAATGATATTTTGACATCAGTATCATATTTAATTTTGATTACAGGTATTTTTTTTCAATACTTTTGATAAACGTTTTTTTCAGTTCCTGTGGTTTATAAAAGAAATGAGATTCAGAGCTGCTTAATCTTTTTTCTGATTGTTTTGTTTTCAGAAGTTCTATGGAACAGACAAAGTCAGCCGCCTGTAACAGCCGGTATTTTTGGGGCTCAGCCTTTCTGAATTCAACGTTGGAAAAGTGAATGGAGAATACGGCATTGAGAATGGCACTGAGTTCAATCTGACCGTTATCGTAGTATATAATAATTTTTTCGAAGCTCTGAAAAAAGGATATATGTTCAGCTATTTCTGCAGAAATGGCTTTGGCAAGTTTTCCGGAAAGTGAAATTTTGTCAGCAGCATTTTTTCTGTCAATTTTTACAGTAAGACAGTTTATTGGACATGCATTTACGAAATTAAGCATTTTAAACAGTAACTTTCGTCTGTCATCTATACTATAAGCGGAAAAGACACCTTCACGCCTGATTACAGGGCCGGTGTGGATGTATTCGAAGGGGAAACCGGCATCAAATGTACTTTGTTCCAGTTTATGAACGTGGCCGGATATGTCTTTATCCTGATCATGAAAAATAAAGGATACAAGATAATACGCAGGGCGTTCTGTCACTTCTCCAAAATCACCGCTTTCATCAATGAATATACTTAGTTCATGCATAAGAATAATTTATTTCTCCTCAAAAAAAATGGCGGGAAATTCTTCCCGCCTGCGGTGGTCCAAAGAGCTTTCGCCCAGACCAACACCTTTTATACTTATACATTAACACAGAAAAGATGTATATGCAACAGATAAAGATGTGTATTGTATATTGTGATTGAGTCAAGTTACTGTAGGAATCAAAAAGTCAGACTGCACCACTGGTTGACAGTTACTTTTTAGAAACATTTATGATAAATGATGGCGGCACCTTTTCTGGATTCAGGGCTTATGAAGCTACATTGCATGGAATCATAGTACTTACCTATATCGCCCCATTTGCTACGTTCACTGCGAATCACCTGATGGCTGAGCAGAATCTTTTTCTCTTCCCCGACTGCCTGAGGAAGAATTCCCTGTCTTTTTTGAAACCTCACAAGGTCAATTAAGGTACCACTATTATTACGATATATACGAAGCCTTGCCATTTTATCTACACCTGTACGGCTCCAGCCTAATGGCCTGGAGCTCAAGCGATCAGAGTATATGTGACTCACATGCCCTTCAGCACTACATCCGGTCTGATTCTCTTTGTTTTTAAGAGATTCCATAATACCAGCCCAATTGTTAAGGATAAAATCCTTTGATCTCTGAACTGCTTTATACTTTGTTTCATTGTCTGTTACCGCAAGGATCTTTTCAAAAGTATCTGCTGCCATGCCTTTATTGCGTTTGTGAATAGCTCTATAGAGTTCACTCCGCACATCATCAGCAGAATCAAGAAGGTGACTCGTTGCCGCAATTATATACTTATGCATATGAAATCGGTCAAGGACAAACACAGATTTTGGGATATAGATTTTGCCATTACGTATCCAGTTGGCACCATCTCCATGTATGTAGACCTTTTTCAGAGCATCTTCATCATAATTATTACGGATATATGTGTCCACTTCTTTCCACAGGGCATCATTGTTACCATCATATAACCCGCCAAAATGATGTACGTTAACAAGATGATGACGCGTACTGCCATTGTATTCCTCTACACCTTCATAGATGTAGATAAGGCGGGGCATGGCAGACTTGGGACCTGACTTTTTCAGATCTCCGTGTTCGGAATCATACTGTAATGCAACATGGTCTTCATCTGCATCAATATACAGGTATTGTGCAACACTCTTTCTGCCACGACGTTTCTGCTCTTTTGGGAAGGTGAGCCCATGCAGTTCATTCAAAACAGTCTGTTTTGATACAGGCTCCATTAAGCTGGCTTTTTCACCGCCTTTACGGTATGAGCTTTCTGATGCCTCCCTGAGGATCTCCACAACTGCATCCTCGGTCATCCTTGCATGAGAACCAAGCCCAAGCGCATCATCAACAAGGTATCTGCGCTCGCCTGTTGTACGATTTATAAAAAGGGTCTTTGAATAATGTATTCTGCCGATACTGCAGAGCAGGCTAGCATCGTCACGCCTTACGATGTACCATTCCTCTTTTCTCCAAAGAGATTCTCGTATGGTGTCGTCGATCCCGGTAAAGGTTTCTCCATAGTATGCGAGTGCTGCGTCTATAAAGGGTCTCACACCTCCCTTTATAAACTCGTACATCTTCTTTGGATCATTCAGAAATTCCTCCTGAACACGTATCAATTCGGGAATGCCTTCTTCACAAAACTGTTGTATACTACTATGCATAGGGACGTCCTCCTGTGTCTTGATTTTTGTGTGGTGCTTAAATCTTAACACTTTTGGATGTCCCTTGCTTATTGGGATTTTCCTACAAAAATTTTACACTAACCACATAAACCTTATTTGAACCTTATTTGAATAAGAAATGAACATATATGATGACAAAAGAGGACAGATACGGGTGGTTAGTTTCACCACCCGGAGCGCCTTACGGAGTGCAGCGACATCTGAATTATACAAAATACGTACGGAAAGCATGAAAAACAGGAAATCAATACGTACAGATCCGAAAAAATCAGCTTCCGGGAAGTCAAAAGAAGGGAGGATTTCTGCAAAATACGTACGGAAAGCTCGAAAAACAGGAAATCAGTACGTACAGATTCGAAAAAATCAGCTTCCGGGAAGCAGAAAGAAGAGGTGAGTTCTGCAAAATACGTACGGAAAGCACGAAAAACAGGGAATCAGTACGTACAGTTAGAAAATATGGTGATTTCATGCCCTGTGGGACAGAAATTGCAGCAGTTTCGCGCAGAATCTGTCTGCCGGGGCCGATATCAGCACGATACGCATAGCGAGAGAAATAATGAGCATGCCAGGCTGATGAAAAAATGAAGCAGATAAAGCAGATAAAGCAGATAAAGCAGATAAAGCAGATAAAGCAGATAAAGCAGATGAAACATGACCGGTAAGTGCTATATATTACAGACAACAGAAGATTTCATGATTCCGGTGCAAAGCTGGCCATATTGTGCTAAAATAAATAAGATTATGTTCAGCCGGATGAGGGATAACCCGAATCTGTATGAAACGCAGTAACAGACAGGATGGGTCATACATGAAGAATGAGTACCGGATCTTACCAGAAACTCCATATCCGCTCGGATGCCTGCAGCAGGGGGATGACCTTCATTTCAGTGCTGTGTATCATGGAGGCAGGGAATGCGGAATCTGTCTGTATAAACGAAAGACAAGCCGCAGGCAGTTGATCCTGTTTGATGAGCAATACAGATCCGGCAGCATATACAGCGTACAGATCAGCGATGCTGCCGCAGATTTTGACAGTTATATGATATATGAGGATGGCGTGCTTCGATGTGATCCATATGCACAGCGGATCTACGGACTGGAGAAATGGGGCAGAGCAGTACCGGAAGAGGAACTGCGGTGCGGCTTTGGCACAGAGCCTCTCCGCCCGCTGCACCGGCGCATGCATATTCCATATGAGAAGAGCTTTCTGTACTGTCTGCATGTCAGAGGCTACAGCAAAAGCCCGTCTTCCGGCATCCCGGAATCTCTTCGCGGGACATTCCGCGGACTGGAAGAAAAAATTACTTATCTGAAATCACTTGGTGTGACAGCAGTAGAACTGATGCCGGTCTATGAGATGCAGTCAGCAGAGCTGCCCCGTCGTGCAGGGCTGCCTGATGATAAGGCTTCGGCCGGAACACCCGCGGTTTCAGAAAAAGACGCGGCAACCTATCTGATCAGTGAAAACGGCAGTATCCGTTCTTCGGAAACACAGAAGAAAAAGATCAATTTCTGGGGTTATACCGGAGGCTATTATTTTACACCAAGAGCCGCGTTCTGCGCTGATCCGCAGAATCCTGACACAGAATTTCTGCATATGGTACATGCCTTTCATGATGCAGGGATGGAAGTGATTCTCCAGTTTTATTTTCCGGAAGAAATCACACCCCAGTATATTCTGGATGTACTCAGATTCTGGGTCAGCCGTTATGAAATTGACGGCATACATCTGAAGGGAGCTCAGATTCCGGATCAGATGATAGCACAGGATCCGCTGCTCTCAGAAATCAAAATCATGGATTACGGCTTTGACTATGACCGTATCTATGGAAGAAATCGCAGCACGCCGCCTTTCAGAACACTTGCGGAATACCGGGATGATTTCCTCTATATTGCCAGAAGATTCTTAAAGGGCGATGACAACACACTGAACACTTTTTTAAACGCCATGCACCTGAATGCAGCAGATCACGGCACTATAAATTATGTCTGCAATTATGACGGGCTCCGCCTTGCAGATCTTGTTTCCTATGAGCACAAACACAATGAGCAAAACGGAGAAAGCAACAATGACGGGCTCGACGACAACTGCAGCTGGAACTGTGGTGTAGAAGGCCCAAGCAGAAAAAGAAGTGTCTGCCAGCTCAGAAGCAGGCAGATCCGGAACATTCTGACGATGCTGTTTTTATCACAGGGAACGCCGATGCTCTTTGGCGGAGATGAATTCGGCAATTCGCAAAACGGCAACAACAATCCCTACTGCCAGGACAATGCAACCGGCTGGATCGACTGGAATGCCGTCAAGCAGCATGAAGAGCTTCTTTCCTATGTGCGTTTTCTGTCAGATTTAAGGAGCAGCTATCCGTTATTTCACCAGACGAAGCCATTCCGGCTGATGGATTATAAAGCCTGCGGCTATCCTGATTTTTCCTATCATGGCATGGAAGCATGGCGCCCGGATCTGTCAAACTACAGTCACAGCATCGGTATGCTGTACTGTGGCTTTTATACACAGGAAACAGAAGATCACTCATTTTTTTATATTGCATACAATATGCACTGGAAGCCGGTTACTTTCGCATTGCCAAGGCTGCCTGAAGGAATGAAATGGTACCTCCTTTCAGACACTGCAGCAGCGAATCAGGAAGAAAAACCGCTTCTTCTGCAGCATCAGGGACAGGTGTTCTGCGATGCCAGAACGGTATGCATCTATATCGGGAAAGGCAGCTGTAAAATGCCTGCGCTTGAAAAGCGTCAGTCATTTTAATTACAGGAAGTAAAATGGAACAGAAGAACAGAGAAAAAATACCGCCGCTTAAATTTCATAATATTATCGGTCATTTCAGAACCATCACACATCATAAGAAGCTGGTACGTCACGGCTGCTTTAAAATGGGACTTTACTGGCAGGGCATGACGCATGACCTGTCCAAATATTCGCCCGTAGAATTCTGGTCCGGCTGCAGGTATTATCAGGGCACCAGAAGCCCGAATGCAAAGGAAAGAGAAGTCCTTGGCTACAGCAGGGCATGGCTTCATCACAAAGGACGCAACCGTCATCATTTTGAATACTGGGTGGATTTCAGCACCAGAAATTCAGATGCCCCGTTCGGCGTTATGCCCGCCAGAATGCCGGACCGCTATATCGCCGAGATGATTGCCGACCGTGTCGCGGCCAGCAAGACCTACCGCGGAGAACAGTATCAGGAGTCAGATCCGCTGAAATACTACATGCAGGCAAAGCAGAAGCTTCCGCTTCATCCTTATACGCAGGAGAAGCTCGAACAGTTCCTGCACATGCTCGCTGATGAAGGAGAAGAAAAGACCTTTTCCTATATCCGGCATGATTTCCTGCACCGATAAACGGAGAAGCCATGGATGATTTTCAGCAGAGACAGGAGGACTTTCAGAAGTCCATCCATAAATACCTGTATGAAGGACAGGGTAAAAAAGCTCATGAGCCGGACAGTATCGGCCTTCTGAAGGAAAAGACACTGCATACGGTCGTGAAGGATTTCTTTGCACCGGATGATTCCTGCAAGGAAATTCCGGTTAATCACTATGTTGCGGATATCTGCTACGGCGATCAGATTATCGAGATTCAGAACGGCAATTTCTATAAAATGCGGGATAAACTCCTGTCTTTTCTGCCGGATTATCAGGTCACTGTGGTCTATCCCATGCCGTATCACAAATGGACACTCTGGATTGACCCTGAGTCCGGAGAACTTTCGAAGCGGAACCGTTCGCCTGTTGCCGCCAGTCCGTTCCGGGCATTCAAGGAACTCTACCGGATCAAGACCTTTCTGAATCATCCGCATCTGAAGATCATTCTGCTGATGATTGATTTTGAAGAATACCGTATGCTGGACGGCTGGAGCAGTAACCGCAAGAGAGGCTCACACCGCCATGACCGTATTCCGCTGAGCCTGGAAGCCGAGTATGTACTGGATACGCCGGCGGACTACTGTGCACTGATTCCGGATATGCTTCCGGAGCCTTTTACAGCAAAAGAACTCGCAAAAGAGGTAAAGATTCCGGCATCTCTTGGTTCAACCGTAATGAATATTATGCTCGGCACAGGCGCTGTCCTTAAGGAAGGCCAGCAGGGCAGAGCTTATACCTATATCCGCAGCCGTGATGCCCTGCGGGGCAAAACCGGAAACTTAAGTCCTGAAAACGCAGATGTATACCGTATGCTGGAAGATCTTCATGTAAAAGAAAGACCTCTTCTGCACCCGGATTATCATAAAACAGGTTTATCAATTCAAAAAGGAGCAGTAACAGAAATGAAAAGAAAATCACAGAATGAAACTGTCATTGACAGATTTTTACGTTATGTAAAGGTGGACACACAGTCCAGCGAGAACAGCAATACTTCCCCGTCTACCATGAAGCAGCACGATCTGGCCGTTATGCTGGCAAAAGAACTGACAGAAATCGGTGCACAGGATGTTTTCTACGATAAGGAGCACTGCTATATCTATGCCACCATTCCCTCCACACTGACGGAGAAAAGCAAAAAGACACCGGTAATCGGCTTCATCGCGCATATGGATACATCAGATGCGGTAAGCGGGAAAGATGTGAAGCCCAGAATCGTGGAAAATTACGACGGGAAGGATATACCGCTGAATCAGAAGGAAAATATTGTACTGTCTCCGTCTGCATTTCCGGAACTGTTAAATCATAAGGGTGAAAATCTGATCGTTACGGACGGCACGACACTTCTGGGCGCGGACGATAAGGCCGGAGTTTCCGAAATCATGACCATGGCCGCAGAGCTTCTGCAGCATCAGGAGATAAAGCACGGAGAACTCAGAATCTGCTTTACGCCCGATGAAGAAGTCGGCGAAGGCACCAGATATTTTGATCTGGAGCGTTTCCATGCTGATTTTGCCTATACCGTTGACGGCGGTAAACTCGGAGAACTTGAATATGAGAATTTCAATGCCGCAGAAGCGGAACTGATTATTCACGGCAGAAGTGTTCATCCGGGAGATGCCAAGGGCAAGATGTTAAATGCCACACTGATCGCCTATGAATTCCAGTCCATGCTGCCGGTATTTGACAACCCGATGTATACGGAAGGACGCGAAGGCTTCTATCATCTGACACTGATGAAGGGAACCTGTGATATGGCGGTTGTATACTATATCATCCGTGATCATGACCTGACGAAGTTCGGCCGGAAAAAAGACCGCTTCAGAAAGATCGTGGACTATCTGAATGATAAATACGGTCAGGGCACCATTGAACTGACCATGGAAGATTCCTACTTCAACATGATTGAAAAAATCCGTCCGCATATGCACCTGATTGAGAATGCCAGAAAGGCGATGGCGCAGGCACAGGTTACACCGATCGAGAATCCGATCCGCGGAGGCACAGACGGTGCGGCATTGTCCTTTAAAGGCCTTCCCTGCCCGAATCTCTGCACCGGCGGTTACAATTATCATGGCAAATATGAATATGCATCCATCCCTGAAATGGAGAAGGTTGTAGAAATTCTGCTGGGTCTTGCACAGATCTATGGCAGCTTTGAAGTTCCGAAGGCAAAAAAGGCAGTGAAGAACACGGCTGCCGCAAAGACGACGAAGAAGGCAAAAACGGCGGCAAAAACAAGTGCTAAGAAAACCGTAAGAAAATCTTCTGCAAAAAAATCGAAATAAAATATTATGCTTGTAACAGCTTCAGAAAGGTAACCTATTTTTTATGACAGACAGAAATGATATCGAAACTCTGATTGCGGCTGCAGATCTGACCAGACCTGCACCTGCAGAAGAGCCTGCAAGGCAGTATTACTACATCAAAAAGGCAAGACAGCTGGTAAAAGAACAGAGCAGTGAACTTGGAAGACCGTTAACCGCGTGCTCAGTCTGTTTCGGCTGTCAGATGAACGCCCGGGACTCTGAGAAACTCATGGGCATTTTGAAAGATGTCGGATATGAGGAAAGTGAAAGCGAAGATTCAGACTTCGTGATCTACAATACCTGCACCGTCCGCGACAATGCCGATCAGAGGCTCTACGGCAGACTCGGATTTGCCGGCGGGATCAAGAAGCACAAGCCATGGATGAAGATTGCCGTCTGCGGTTGCATGATGCAGGAACAGGTCGCTCTGGATAAGCTGAGAGCCAGCTACCGGTTTGTGGATCTGATTTTCGGTACACACAATATCTTCAAGTTTGCAGAGCTTCTCTGTACGATGTTTGAATCCGACCGCATGGTGGTAGACATCTGGAAAGATACCAATCAGATTGTGGAAGATCTGCCGGTCAGCAGAAAATATGCCTTCAAGTCCGGCGTCAACATCATGTTCGGCTGTAATAATTTCTGCAGCTACTGCATTGTTCCGTATGTCAGAGGCAGAGAGCGCAGCAGAGCCCCGAAGGATATTCTCCGTGAAATCGAAGGTCTGGCTGCAGACGGCGTAAAAGAAGTCATGCTGCTGGGGCAGAATGTGAATTCTTACGGAAAAGGCCTGGAAGACCCGATGTCTTTTGCTGAGCTGTTGTCTGAAGTATGCAGGATTGACGGCATTGAACGCGTGAGGTTCATGACTTCACATCCGAAAGATCTGTCACAGGAGCTGATCGATGTGGTAAGAGATGAGCCGAAAGTTGCAAAACATATTCATCTGCCGCTGCAGTCCGGATCTGACCGGATTCTGGCACAGATGAACCGTAAATATACACGGGAATCCTATCTGGCACTTGCAGAACGGATCCGCAGAGAGATTCCGGACGCTGCCATCACAACGGATATTATTGTCGGCTTCCCGGGCGAAACGGATGCTGATGTGGACGATACCATTGACATCATCCGCAGAGTGCAGTATGACAATGCATTTACGTTTATTTATTCCAAACGTACCGGAACACCTGCTGCCGCAATGACCAATCAGGTACCGGAAGCGGATGTGAAACGGAATTTTGACCGTCTTCTCAAGGTCGTACAGGAAACCGCCAGAACGCGGACTGCCATCTGGGCGGGACGGGATGAGTATGTTCTCGTAGAGTCCGTGAATGAACAGAATCCAGAGCTGATGACTGCCAGAATGAGCAATAACACGCTGGTTCATTTCCCCGGAGATGCTTCTCTGATCGGACAGTTTGTAAATGTACATCTGGATGAATGTCACGGATTTTACTACATGGGTACCATGCTGAATTGAAATGAACTGCAATGGCAGTTCATTTCAATAGAGCCTGCTTTGCAGGTTACGTAATTAAATACAGGGGCCATTGCTCCTGCATCAGGACAGAAGTGAGGAACAGTACAAGTGGAATCAAAAGTAACGGAGCCGAATATTGAAGACGTATCTCCGATGATGCAGCATTATCTGAAAACCAAGGAAGAAAATAAGGACTGCCTTCTTTTTTACAGACTTGGTGACTTTTATGAAATGTTCTTCCATGACGCGGAAATTGCCTCAAAGGAGCTGGAACTGACCCTTACCGGAAAAGCCTGCGGACTTGAGGAAAGAGCTCCCATGTGCGGAATCCCCTATCATGCGGTGGACGGATATCTGAACAAACTGGTATCCAAGGGCTATAAGGTTGCCATCTGTGAGCAGATGGAGGATCCCAAGTTTGCCAAGGGAATCGTGAAACGGGAGGTCATCCGGATCGTGACACCGGGTACCAACCTGAACATTCAGTCACTGGAAGAGACCAGGAATAATTATCTGATGTGTATTTTCTACGGCGATGACCGGAGCGGCATTTCCATTGCGGATGTTTCAACCGGAGATTTTTTCCTGACAGAAGCAGAGAATCTGCGCGGAATCATGGACGAGATCACCAAGTACAGCCCTTCGGAAATCATCTGTAATGATGCCTTTACGCTCAGCGGTGTGGATGTTGAAGATCTCAAGGGACGACTTGGCATTACGGTGTATCCGCTGGATGCGCATTATTTCGATGAGGATACAGACCGGAATGTGCTGATGAAGCAGTTTAAGGTCAATTCACTGATCGGCCTTGGCATTGACGACTTTCCGCTCGGCACTGTTGCTGCGGGGTCCCTGCTGCAGTATCTGCACGATATGCAGAAATCCGATCTTGCCAACATCACACATATCAGCCCCTACCTGACCAGCAAGTACATGCTGCTGGACAGTTCCACGAGGCGCAACCTCGAACTGGCGGAAACAATGCGGGACAAGCAGAAGCGCGGTACCCTTTTATGGGTTCTGGATAAGACGAAGACCGCGATGGGTGCCCGTATGCTGCGAAGCTTTATTGAGCAGCCGCTGATTGATATCGAGGAAATGAAAAAACGTCAGGATGCCGTGGATTCTCTTGTCACGAAGCCTGTTTCAAGAGATGAACTCAGAGAATACTTAAATCCGATCTATGACCTGGAACGTCTGATGTCCAAGATCAGTTACAAGTCAGCAAACCCGAGGGATCTGCTGGCATTTCGAAATTCGCTGAAGATGCTTCCTGCAATCCGGATAGCGCTGGAGGATTTCAAGGGCAATGCGGAAATGGATCATATCTATACCGACATTGATCCGCTGGAGGACATTTACAGTTTAATTGACAGTTCCATCGTTGAAGAGCCGCCGCTGATCATCCGTGAAGGCGGGATCATCAAGGACGGTTTTGATCCTGATGTGGATCATTTCCGTGAGGCCAGAACCAATGGAAAGAACTGGCTGGCCCAGCTTGAAGACGAAACAAGAGAGCGCACGGGAATCCGTAATCTGCGGATCAAATACAGCAACGTGTTCGGATATTCCTTCGAAGTGACCAATTCCTTCAAGGATAAAGTTCCGGAGGATTTCATCCGTAAGCAGACGCTTACAAACTGTGAACGTTATTCCACGCCGCGCCTTAAGGAACTTGAAGATGAAATTCTGAATGCGGAAGAAAAGCTGAATACACTGGAATATGATGTGTTCTGCAAAATCCGGGATTCCATTGCACAGGAGATTGAACGGATTCAGAAGACCGCCAAGGCAGTTGCCCTTCTGGATGTTTACTGTTCTCTTGCCTATGTGGCAGAGCGGAATCACTATGTCAAACCGGGATTGAATGACAGAGGTGTCATTGACATCCGCGAGGGACGTCATCCGGTGGTAGAGCAGATGATGGATACCACAGACATGTTCATTTCAAATGATACCTATCTGGATAACAAAAAGCACAGCATCGCCATCATCACAGGTCCCAATATGGCCGGTAAATCAACCTATATGCGTCAGAGTGCACTGATCGTTCTGATGGCACAGATCGGGAGCTTTGTTCCTGCAAAGAGCGCCGATATCGGTATTGTGGACCGTATTTTCACCAGAGTCGGAGCTTCCGATGACCTCGGCAGCGGGCAGTCCACGTTCATGGTGGAGATGAATGAAGTTGCCAATATTCTGCGTAACGCGACTTCGAAAAGTCTTCTGATTCTGGATGAAATCGGAAGAGGAACGTCCACCTATGACGGACTGTCCATTGCATGGGCCGTCATTGAACATATCAGCAACCGGAAGTTTCTTGGTGCCAAGACGCTTTTTGCCACGCATTATCATGAACTGACAGAGCTCGAAGGCAAGATCGACAACGTAAATAACTACTGCATTGCCGTAAAGGAAAACGGAGACGATATTGTTTTTCTTCGCAAGATCATCAAGGGCGGTGCGGATAAGAGCTACGGTATTCAGGTTGCGCGACTTGCCGGTATTCCCGACATGGTCATTGACCGTGCCAAGGAAATCGTGTCAGAACTTTCGGACAATGACATTACGGAAAAGGTACAGAACATTACCGTAGATCCTGCACGCGGCGAAAAGAAGCCGGTAAAGCATTATGATGCGGTGGATATAGATCAGATGTCTCTTTTCGATGCCGTAAAGGATGAGGATATTCTGAAAGAGCTTGAAGATATTGATATTACCAACCTGACACCGATGGATGCACTCAATACACTCTATAAACTTCAGAATGAGCTGAAGAACCGCTGGAAAAATGAAGCAATGTCCGGCTGATGACCGGAGAAAGTGTGGTAGCTGCAATGGCAGAAATTCATGAGCTTGATAAGAATACGATTGATCAGATCGCTGCCGGAGAAGTGGTGGAACGACCCGCAAGTGTGGTAAAGGAACTTGTGGAAAATGCCATTGATTCCGGTGCCGATGCGGTCACCGTGGAAATCCGCGGCGGCGGTATCGATATGATCCGCGTGACGGATAACGGAACCGGAATTGAGAAAAGTCAGATCCGGAAAGCCTTCAGGCGTCATGCAACCAGCAAGATCGAGCGGATTGAGGATCTTTTTACCATTCATTCGCTGGGTTTCCGCGGTGAGGCACTTTCCAGTATTGCAGCAGTGTCGCAGGTGGATCTGATCACCAAGACCACGCAGGATCTGACCGGAATCCGCTATACCATAAACGGCGGAGAGGAAGCTGGCTTTGAAGAAATCGGCGCACCGCAGGGCACCACGATCATCATGCGAAATCTTTTTTTCAATACGCCTGCCCGGAAGAAATTCTTAAAGCAGCCGCAGACAGAGGGCAGCTATATCGGCGATCTGATGGAGCATATGGCACTTGACAATCCTTCGGTTTCCTTTCATTTCATCAATAATAAGGATGACCGTTTTCATACCACGGGAAACGGGGATCTGAAGGAGCTGATCTACCGGATCTACGGGCGTGACATCGCATGTTCGCTTGTTCCGATCCGCGCAGAGGAGAACGGGCTGGTCATGGAGGGGTATCTCGGAGAGCCTGTCATCAACAGATCGAACCGCAATTTCGAAACCTTTTTTGTCAACGGAAGATATATCAGGGACAAGGTCATTTCCAGAGCACTTGAAGAGGGATACAGGCAGTACCTCATGCAGCACAAGTTTCCTTTCGTCGTACTGCATATCCGGATGGATCCTGACATGGTGGACATCAATGTGCACCCTTCCAAGATGGAGGTTCATTTTACGCATCAGCAGCTTCTGTATGATTTCATCGTAAGTCATGTGTTTCAGGTGCTGCATGATCATGAGATGATTCCGGATGCGCTGATGGATGAAGCGGAAGACCGGAAAAAATCTGCCATGCAGAAGGCCGCGCCGGCATCGAAGGCTCCGGAGACAGATGCTTCTGAGGCAAAGGATTCTGAGGCAAAGACTTCTGAAGCAAAGACCGTAACAGAAATCCGGGATGTGGATACCCGCAGAATTGCCGGGACGTTTTCCAGTGAAGCAGCGGCAGTCATTTCCGAGAAAGAAAAAGAGACGGTTCCCGAACCCTTTGAAACAAAGCGGATGAAGGAACAGAAGATCCGCGAAGATGCGCCCGTTTATGCACACGGTATTACGGAAAAACCGGTCATCATCTCTGATCAGACCGCCGGAAAGTCTGCATCCCCTGTATGGTCGAGAGTCATCGGCGATACCTCCGGTATGCAGGCAAAGGCAGCAGAAGGACTTCAGCATTCGCCGATCATCAAGGCAGACGAACAGATTATTGTAGAAAAAAATGTTCAGCTCGATATGTTTGAAGAGAAGATGCTGACCAGAGAGCATCGTGAAGAATATGAAATTTTAGGACAGATTTTTGACACCTACTGGATTCTGGCCTTTCAGGATAAGATATTCCTGGTGGATCAGCATGCCGCGCACGAGAAGGTTAATTATGAGCGCATGCTTAAGCGTTTTCATGAAAATGATATTGCCAGCCAGATGGTCAATCCGCCCGTGATCCTGACGCTCAGTGCGCAGGAGGAGGATCTGTTTCTGACCTACAGACCTTATTTTGAGAAGCTGGGCTTCCAGATCGATGATTTCGGCGGACATGAATATGCCATGCGGGAGATCCCGATTGATCTGTACGGTTGTGAGAATGCAAAGGAAATGTTCATGGAAATCATGGACGAACTGTCTCACGAAACAGGCGCCAAAGATCCGGAGGTCATTACGGCAAAGCTTGCAGGCATGGCCTGCAAGGCTTCAGTCAAGGGCAACACGCATATGACCAGAGAAGAAATGTCAGCACTGATTGATGAACTGCTGACACTGGATAACCCCTATAACTGTCCTCATGGCAGACCCACGATTGTGTCCATGAGCAAATACGAAATTGATAAGAAATTCAAACGGATTGTTTAAATGATGAATAAACTGATCATTCTGACCGGCCCGACAGCGGTCGGCAAAACCAAATTATCCATTGCGCTTGCAAAAGAAACCGGCGGAGAAATCATCTCTGCCGATTCCATGCAGGTATACCGGCATATGGATATCGGTACCGATAAAATCACGAAAGAGGCAATGGACGGCGTCCCCCACCATATGATCAATATTCTGGAGCCGACGCAGGAATTCAATGTCTGTATCTTTCAGCATATGGTGCAGGAACTTATCGCAGGAATCTACGGGCGCGGTCATGTTCCCATTATCGTCGGCGGAACAGGCTTTTATATCCAGGCGGTTCTGTACGGAATCAATTTTACGCAGACGGATTCTGATGAAACGCTGCGCCACAGTCTCGAACAGGAGGCGCTGGAAAAGGGTCCGCAGGTGCTTCATGAGCGTCTCCGGCAGATTGATCCGGCATCTGCGGATGCCATTCATGCCAATAATGTCAAGCGCGTCATCCGGGCAATTGAATTTTATGAAAAAACAGGCCTTCGCATCTCAGAACATAATGAAGAAGAGCATGCACGTTCATCTGCCTATGATTTCCGCTATTTTGTCTTGACAGATCAGCGTGAAGTGCTGTACGCTCGCATAGATGCCCGCGTGGACCAGATGATTGCAGACGGGCTTGAAGAAGAAGTACGGAAACTGAAACGCATGGGTGTAACAAAAGAGATGACCTCCATGCAGGGTCTCGGCTACCGGGAAATGCTGGGGTATCTGGACGGCGAATATGATCTGGAACGTGCCATATACCTGATCAAGCGTAATACAAGGCATTTTGCCAAACGGCAGCTGACATGGTTCCGCAGGGAACGGGATGTCATCTGGATTGATAAATCGGCATACGACAGAGACGAGCAGAGAATTCTGCAGCAGCTTCTGGATACGTACAGGAACAAATGAATGAAAGGCAAGGAAATCAGAATGAATCAGTCAAATCAGGAAATGTTCAGACAGCTTGGAATTTCCGAAGAAGTATATAAAATGGGAGAGCGTGTCTGTGAATCGCTGAAAGAGCGTTTTGAAAAGATCGATCAGACCGCGGAATACAATCAGCTCAAAATTGTAAAGGCCATGCAGGACAATAAGGTCGGAGAAGCATGTCTTCTCGGTACCACAGGCTATGGTTACAACGATCTGGGAAGAGATACGCTGGAGGCAGTGTATTCCTCCGTATTTCATACCGAGGATGCACTGGTACGTCCGCAGATTACCTGCGGTACACATGCGCTGGCACTGGCGCTGATGAGTAACCTCCGCCCGGGCGACGAGCTGCTGTCTCCTGTCGGCAAGCCTTACGATACACTTGAAGAAGTCATCGGCATACGTCCTTCAAAGGGCTCTCTTGCCGAATACGGCATATCCTACCGTCAGGTCGATCTGCTTGCGGACGGCAGCTTTTATTATGAAAATATCAGAAAAGCGATCAATGAGAAAACACATCTGGTGACCATTCAGCGTTCCAAGGGCTATCAGACACGTCCTACGCTGTCGGTTGAGCGGATCGGAGAACTGATCGCGTTCATCAAAAAGGTAAAGCCGGATGTTCTGTGCATGGTTGACAACTGCTATGGAGAGTTCGTGGAGACCATAGAGCCTTCTGATGTCGGTGCGGATATGGTTGTCGGATCCCTCATCAAGAACCCGGGCGGCGGTCTTGCGCCGATCGGCGGATATATTGCGGGCAGAAAAGAATGTGTGGAAAATGCGGCATACCGTCTGACTTCCCCCGGACTTGGCAAGGAAGTCGGTGCTTCTCTCGGAATACTGACACAGTTCTATCAGGGACTGTTCCTGTCACCGACTGTAACGGCTGCTGCGCTCAAAGGTGCCATTTTTGCTGCAAATCTTTATGAACAGTTCGGTTACTCCGTGCTGCCGGACAGCACAGAGGAGCGTTATGACATTATCCAGGCAATTACGTTCGGTAAACCGGAAGGCATCATTGCTTTCTGCCAGGGAATTCAGGCGGCAGCGCCGGTGGATTCCTATGTAACACCGGAGCCGTGGGATATGCCGGGGTATGATGCCAAGGTCATTATGGCTGCAGGCGCCTTTGTATCCGGCTCTTCCATAGAACTGTCTGCCGATGGACCGATCAAGCCGCCGTACTCGGTTTATTTCCAGGGAGGACTGACCTGGCCGCATGCCAAGCTGGGTATTCTGAAAACCGTACAGTTCATGGCGGATCGCGGATTAATTGACCAAAAATCTATACAGTAAAAAAAAATTGTAGTAAAATAAGTGAGATTGAGCATCGCATGAATTTGTTTTCATACAGATTCAGGCAGGTTATTTCTGGAGGTTATGCATGAGTAAGAGTTACAGTGCCGGTAAAAATTCCTGGTCATGTTTTCTGCTGATTCTGGCAGGTATTGTCATCGGAGGTTTTATCGGAAGTCTATTTCCGTCTACCTTTCTGAACTACGGTAAGGAATTCGGGCTGACGCAGCCGCTGTATCTGGATCTCGGCATTATGGTCATCACCTTCGGTCTGACCATCAAGATTACAATTGCAGGTATCATCGGTATTGTAATCGGGCTGATCATATACAGAATGCTGTAAACAGCAGAACAACATTTTTAATCCTTCAACCGCCCGGAGAGCAGATGGAGGAAAAAATGCATTATGGAACATCGTTAAAAAACAGGTTGCAGGAAAATGACAATTACCGGAACTCGCTTCCCTATGAACGTTTTATGACCTTTGGACCGGGATCATTGACGGAAGAAGAACTTCTGGCGATTATTATCCGCACAGGGACGAGGACTGCCACACCAATGGAAATTGCAGCAAAGGTTCTTTCCATCGGAGGAGCAAGAGAACAGGGTCTGAACAGTCTGTATCACGTTTCACTGCAGGAACTGATGAAAATTGACGGAATCGGGGAAGTGAAGGCTGTTAAGCTCAAATGTTTAGCAGAACTTTCCAGGAGAATGGCTTCAGACAGAACAATGAAGAAGCTTATTTTCACAGAGCCGGAATCAATTGCCGCGCATTATATGGAGCAGCTTTGTCATGAAGAGAAGGAACAGGTGCTGATGGTATCTCTGAATCACCGTATGAAGCTGGTGGATGAGACGGTTATTTCCGTCGGAACCGTAAACAGTTCTCTGCTTTCTTCAAGAGATATTTTCATTCATGCACTCAGACAGGGCGCGGTTAACATTCTGATTCTGCATAATCATCCGGGAGGAGATCCGACACCAAGCGGAGCGGATCTGCAGATTACAGACAAGATCAGAAGGGCAGGGCAGCTGCTCGATATCAAATTGCTGGACCACATCATTATTGGTGATCATTCATATGTCAGTTTTAAGGAAAAGAAACTTTTATAGGAGGAAATTCCATTTTGAGTAATAATGTATTCGGAATTGATTTAGGCACAAGCAGTATCAAGATTTATAATAAGGCGACCGACAGCATCATGGTGGAAAAGAACATGATTGCGATTCAGAATAAGACCTCCGTATTTGCATACGGTGATTCTGCCTACGAGATGTATGAGAAGGCTCCAAATACCATTAAAATTTCCAGTCCTTTGAATAATGGTGTAATTGCAGATATCAATCATATGGAGACACTGGTAAAGCTGTTTATTACCGATCAGATGAAGGGTAACCTCAAGCCGGTGGATTTCTATATCGCCGTGCCGACAGATGTCACGCAGGTTGAAAAGAGAGCCTTCAACGATCTGATCCGTGAGAGCAATGTCAAGGCCAAGAAGATCATGGTTGTTGAAAAGGCAATCGCTGACGGACTTGGTATGGATGTGGATGTCATGAATTCCCAGGGTGTTCTGGTCGTTAATGTCGGCTACGATACCACAGAGATTTCCATTCTGTCTCTTCGCGGAATTGTACTGAGCAAACTCATCAAGGTCGGCGGACGCAAGTTTGATGATTCCATCCGTTCACAGATCCGTAAGGAGTTCAGCCTGATCGTCGGCAACAAGACAGCGGAGAACGTCAAGATTGCACTTCGTGACCTTGAAAAAGAAAACCGCGGTGCACTTGTTTATGGCCGTGATATTGTTACCGGACTTCCGGTGGAGCGTGAGATTCCGACTGACATTATCAATAATGCGCTTGTCGAGAGCTTTGATACGATTCTTGATAACATCAAGGCCACACTGGAGCGTACGCCTCCGGAACTTGCCGCAGATATTTACAAGCATGGTCTGTATCTGACAGGTGGTGCTTCCCAGGTATGCCACCTTGCGCAAAGACTCAGTAACGGAGTCGGTCTGAATGTTAATATTTCCGAAAATCCGGTTAATTCTGTTGCGATCGGTCTGTCCAAGATTATCAAGGATGACCAGTACAAAACACTTGCCTACGACATCGAAGGAATGAGTAAATGAGTCCTGTAATAAGAAGGAGGGGAGATAAGTTTACCATACCAGGTAAGTATCTCCTCTTTATTTTGACACTGGTCAGCATCGGGCTGATCATCATCACATTTAATACAAATCTTTTTTCCGGTGCAGCTGATTCTGTGGCGGGTGTTTTTGTGGTACCTTTTCAGAAAGGTATTACGTCTGTGGGAACATGGATGACGGACCGTTCCAAGGATCTGGCCAATATCCGTAAGCTTCAGGCCGAGAATTCGGCACTGCAGCAGAAGGTGGATGACCTGACAACGGAGAATACGAATCTGCAGCAGGAGAAATATGAACTTTCCAACCTGCGTAAGCTTTACGACCTGGATTCGCAGTACTCACAGTATGATAAGGTTGGCGCAAGAGTCATTGCAAAGGATGCCGGGAACTGGTATCACAGCTTTGTAATTGACAAGGGTACAGACGAAGGCCTGTCTGTGGATATGAATATCATCGCCGGAAGCGGCCTTGTCGGCAGAATTACTGCCGTCGGACCGGACTGGGCCAAAGTGGAAACCATTATTGCAGACAACTCCTCTGTCAGCGGTATGGTGCTGTCCTCCTCTGACAATCTGATTGTGACAGGAGATTTGGAAACCTACGCAAACGGCGTTATCGGCTTTTCCAAGCTGGTCGATGAAGCAGACAAGGTTACGATCGGTGATAAGGTCGTTACCTCCAACATCAGTGACAAGTACCTGCCCGGAATTCTGATCGGCTATATCAATACGCTGAATTCAGATTCCAACAATCTGACCAAATCAGGGCTGCTGACACCGGCTGTTGATTTTGATCATCTGGATGAAGTCCTGGTCATTCTGCAGAAAAAGCAGGATGTGGATACTTCAGCCGCATCGACCTCAGCATCTGCGTCATCGTCTGCATCTGACAGCGCTTCAGACAGCGCATCGCAGGAGAGCAGTGCCGGTGCATCTTCCTCTACTGATGTTACTGCCGCAGATGGGAACTGATATATGAGAAAATTTATTGTAACTTTCCTGATGATAATTGCATGTTTTCTGTTGCAGACGACCATTTTCAGGTACATTGATTTTGGCGGAATCGTGCCGAATCTGCTGATTATTCTGACCGCCTCAACAGGCATTATGCGCGGGGAAAAAGAAGGTCTTGTGACCGGCTTTATCTGCGGGCTTTTTATCGATATCTTTTTCGGGAGCTATATCGGTTTTTATGCACTGATTTACATGTACATCGGCTTTGTGGACGGAATATTCAACAAGATTTTTTTCCCGGAGAATATCATCCTTCCGCTTGGAATCATTCTTTCAAGTGATTTTGCATACGGCTTTATCTGTTATGTGCTGATGTTCCTGATGCGTACCAGATTTGATATCGGGTATTATATGATGCATATCATCATTCCGGAGATTGTATATACCGCAGTGGTCTCTCTCTTCCTGTATCCGTTGATTCTGAAGATCAATACGAAACTGGATGAGATCGTGCAAAGGAGTGCTAAGAAATTTGTTTAGTAGTGTAAAAGATACCATTCTGAAATTCATTACATCACGTATGACGGTCATCATTCTGCTGCTTATTGTATGTGCAGGAACGCTTGTATACCGTCTTTTTGACCTGCAGATTGTGAATGGTGAGAATTATCTGAATTCCTTCCAGCTGAAAATCAAGAAGGAAAAAGATATTCCGAGCACCAGGGGTAATATCTATGACAGAAACGGAAATCTGCTCGCCTATAATGAGCTTGCAAATTCCGTGACCATCGAAGATGTTTATGATACCGGTTCAAGCCGTAATTCCGAGATCAATGCAACTGTAAACAAGCTGATTGATATGATTGAGAAAAACGGTGATGAGGTTGTCAGCGATTTCAATATTGCGCTTGATGAGAACGGCAATTTTGAATTCACGGTGGAAGACACGGCAAAGCTTCGGTTTCTGGCTGATATATACGGTCGTCTGGCCATCACAGACCTTAAATATGAGGAAAAAACCAAAACAGCAACAGAAGTCATTCAGGATCTGGCTACCAAATTCGGGATCGGGGGATATACCGATCCGTCAGATAAAAATACTTTTGTTCCGGGTCTTGGCTATTCCAACGAACGTCTGCTTAAGGTACTGACGGTTCGTTATGATATGAACCTGAACAGTTATCAGAAATATATTGATACCACAGTTGCTACCAGTGTCAGCGATAAGACCGTGGCAGATGTCATGGAAAACAGTTCAGAGCTGAAGGGTGTTTCCATTGTGGAAGAAACAGCACGTAAATATGTGGATGCAGAGTATTTTTCACAGATCATCGGTTACACCGGTAAGGTTTCACAGGATGAACTTTCTGATCTGCAGAAGGAAAATCCTGATTATGATCTGAATGATACGGTCGGTAAAGCCGGCATTGAGCAGTCCATGGAGACAACACTGCAGGGTACCAAAGGTTCCGAAACGGTCTATGTAGATAAAGTCGGCAAGGTAATCGAAACCAGTGATTATGTGGATCCGGTGGCAGGAAATGATGTTTATCTGACGATCGACAAGGATCTTCAGGAAGCGGCATATGATATTCTGGAAGAACGTCTTGCCGGAATTCTGGTGTCAAAGATCCGTGATACCAAGACCGCACCGCAGGTAAAAAATTCCAGTGATCTGACCATCCCGATCTATGATGTTTATAACGCACTTTTCAATAATGCCGTTATTGATACCACACATTTCACACAGAAGGATGCCGGCACGACGGAACAGTCCGTATACAAACGTTTCCAGCAGAAACAGACTTCGGTTCTTGCCGAGCTGAATAAAGAACTTACGGATACCAAAACGCCCTATGATAAGCTTCCGAAAGAGTATCAGGTATATGAAAGTTATATTGCATCAATGCTGTATACAGACGGGATACTCAATTCCGACGCTGTAGATAAGGAGGATGCAACATACATCGCATGGACAAAGGATGAAACCATATCTCTGAATGAGTTCCTGCATTATGCGATTTCCAAAAACTGGGTCAATATTTCCGGGCTGAATCTGGACAATCAGTATTCGGATTCTGAAGAAATCTATAAGAGTATTCTGTCCTATGTTTCAGATCAGCTGTCACAGGATGTGAATTTCAGCAAAAAGCTGTATAAGTATATGATTGATGACGGAGTCATATCCGGTTCTGACTGCTGCAAACTTCTTCTGGAACAGAAAGTTGTCACTCTGAGTGCAGCTGAACAGAAACAGTTTGAAGGCGGAGCTGAATCTGCCTATGCATTCATGGTTAATCGTGTCAGAAAGCTGGATATTACCCCTGCCCAGCTGAATCTGGATCCGTGTTCGGGATCCATGGTAATTACCGATGTAAAAAATGGTGATGTTCTGGCGCTTGTTTCTTATCCAAGTTATGATAACAACAAGATGGCAAACGGTGTAGATGCAACGTATTATGCAAAACTGAGGAGCGATCTTTCCAAACCTCTTTACAATTATGCGACGCAGCAGAAGACAGCCCCCGGTTCCACATTTAAAATGGTATCGGCTACGGCAGGTCTGATGGAAGGTGTGATATCAACAACCTCGACCATCACCTGTGTCGGCCAGTTTGACAAGATTACACCCAGTCCGAAATGCTGGATTTATCCGCGTGGACACGGTGCCCTGAATGTCAGCGGCGGTATTACCAATTCCTGTAACTATTTCTTCTTTACGGTCGGATACGATCTCGGATTACAGGGAAATACCTATTCTTCAGATATCGGACTTGCAAAGCTGAAAAAATATGCAGATATGTATGGGCTTACGGAGAAGTCGGGAATTGAGATTGATGAATCTGATCCGCAGGTATCCACGCAGGATGCAGTACGTTCTGCCATCGGACAGGGTACCAACGCCTATACGACAGTAGGTCTGGCAAGATATGTTACTACAGTTGCCAACAGCGGAACCTGCTATAATCTGACACTGATTGATAAGACAACAGATTCTGACGGAAATCTTCTGAAAGATTATTCCGCATCTGTCCGCGATAAGGTCAATATGCCGCAGAGCTACTGGAATGCAATTCATACCGGTATGAGAGGCGTAGTGGAAGCAAAGGCTTATTTCAACAACATCGGTGTCAATGTTGCCGGTAAAACAGGTACTGCGCAGGAGCGTACCGATCGTGCGAACCATGCATTGTTTGTCGGATATGCACCATATGAAAGTCCGGAAATTGCGATTGCAACACGTGTCGCTTATGGATATTCTTCAAGTTATGCGGCACAGATTACAAAAGATGTTTTCCAGTATTATTATAACGAATCGCAGCGGGACGAAATCCGTTCCGGTATTGCCAAGGAGCTGGATGGTACTTCAGCAAATGCTGACTGATCCTCCGGTCAGCTCCAAAGGAGTCTTATGTTAAAACGTTACAGTATCAAAAATTATGATTTCTATCTGATCATACTGACCATAGCGCTTTCCATTGTCGGTGTGCTGGCAATCAGCAGTGCAGCGGATGAATCTCTGCGGAACAAGCAGATTCTCGGAATTGTTCTTGGCATTGTTCTGATGGTTTTTATTTCATTGATGGACTATACGCAGCTGATCCGTTTTTACTGGATTTTCTATGCGCTGAATCTGATTCTTCTGCTTCTGGTCATTTTTAACGGCAGTTCGACAAATGGTTCACAGCGCTGGCTTAAGCTCTTTGGAATCACGTTTCAGCCTTCGGAAATTGCCAAAATTTTATTGATTTTATTCTATGCGCAGTTTATTATGAAGTATAAGAATAAAATCAAAAATATACGTTTTGTATTTCTATGTCTGTTGTTATTACTGCCGCCGCTGGCATTGATCATGCGGCAGCCGGATTTATCAACAAGTATTATGGTCATGGTCATATTCTGTATGGTCATGTTCGTCGGGGGAATCAGCTGGAAGCTTGTAGCAGGAGTTCTGGCAATATCCATCCCTTCCGTTGCAGTTATTTTTTACAGCGCAATACAGCCTAACAGTCCCTTTTTACATGATTATCAGCAGAAAAGAATTCTTGCATGGCTTCATCCGGAAGATTATGCAAATTCCGAGGCTTATCAGACATTGAATTCCATGATGGCCATCGGTTCAGGACAGCTTCAGGGAAAAGGATATAATACCAATGAGATCAGTTCGGTTCTGAATGGTGGCTTCATCTCCGAATCGCAGACAGATTTCATTTTTACCGTTGTCGGTGAGGAATTCGGTTTTATCGGTTCCTGTATTGTGGTGGTTCTGATTCTTGCAATTGCAGTGGAATGTCTGCGTATTGCATCCAAGGCCAAAGATGTTTCAGGTGCGATTATCGCAACCGGTATGGCATGCTGGATCGGTTTTCAGGGCTTTATGAATATCGGTGTTGCTACGGGAACGCTTCCGAACACCGGAATTCCGCTGCCGCTGGTAAGTTCCGGACTGACTTCACTGGTCAGTGTATACATAGGAATCGGATTTGTTCTGAACGTGAGACTGCAAAGCAGAAAATACTGATTGTATGAGATTATGATGATCTTGACAATCAAAAAAGATACAGGAGGATGTTACAGATATGAATATAGCACTGATAGCGCATGATGCGAAAAAGAAGCTGATGCAGAATTTCTGCATCGCATACAGGGGAATTCTCAGCAAGAATGAATTATATGCTACCGGAACCACCGGCAGACTGATTGAAGAGGTAACAAATCTGAATGTTCATAAGTTTCTGGCAGGCCATCTGGGAGGAGAGCAGCAGATCGGTGCGGCAATTGAGCATAATGAAATTGATCTTGTGATTTTCCTGCGTGATCCGCTGACACAGAAATCACATGAACCGGATGTCGGAAACGTTATGCATCTTTGTGATGTTCATAACATCCCTGTTGCTACAAATCTTGCGTCTGCTGAACTGCTCATCAAATCACTGGACAGAGGAGATCTTGAGTGGCGTGAAATGTACAAATAACTGCAGGAAGAAATTTCATTACAGCTGTCAGCTCATCTCGATCCTGCTGACAGCCGTACTTGTGTTAACAGGCTGCGGGGCTGCATCCTATTCGATGAAATATTCGCTTTCGTCCTATAAGAGCGGCGGATCAACTGAAATGCTGGATACATATGCAGCCAATCTGTGTGTGGTTAATTCGGATATTGCAGATTCCGCCATTTCTCTTTCTGATGCCAGCTGCGCAGGACTTTTTGACCTAAAAAACAGGAAAACACTGTATGCGGTGAATGTGAACAAGCAGGTGGAACCGGCGAGTCTGACAAAGGTCATGACAGCACTTGTAGCACTTAAATACGGGAAGCTGGATCAGGTGCTTACCGCTTCTTCTGATGTTTATATTTCTGAAAACGGTGCCCAGCTGATCGGTCTGAAAGAAGGAGATCAGATGACACTGGACCAGGCCCTTCATCTGCTCCTGATCTATTCGGCCAATGATGTTGCAGTGATGATTGCAGATAATATCGGCGGTTCTGTAGACAAGTTTGTGGAAATGATGAATAAGGAGGCACTTGCAATTGGCGCTACGGGGAGTCATTTTGCAAATCCGCACGGACTTTCTGCAGATGAGCATTATGTGACGCCGTATGATATGTATCTGATGTTTAATGCAGCGATGCAGTACAAGGAATTCCAGCAGATCATCAATCTTCCGACCTATACAACTTCTTACACGGATAAAGACGGTACTGCTGTGAAAGTGGACATTCATTCCACCAATCTTTATCTGAAGGGAGATAAGGATGCACCGACCAATATTACAGTCATTGGCGGAAAAACAGGTACTACAAATGCTGCCGGTCATTGCCTGATTCTTTATGCGCAGGACAAATCCGGAAACCCCTATATCTCGGTTGTAATGCGGGCTGAGAACAGTGATACGCTTTATGATGAAATGACTGCTTTACTTAATAAAATCGCTAATTGAGGTTGTGTTTTACATGTACTTAACATATAATTAATAAAAGAAGTTGCATGCAGCTTCCGACAATGAAATTACACAAGGAGGGTACCGATATGGTTCAACTGATCGCGGGAAAAAAGGGGAAAGGCAAAACAAAATGTCTTCTGGACAAGGTTAATGCCGAAGTGAAAAATATCCTTGGTAATATTGTTTTTCTGGATAAGAATACCAAACACATGTATGAGCTTAATAATAAAATCAGATTGATTGTTGCTCCGGAATTTATGGTATCAAATGCAGACGAATTCATTGGTTTCATCAGCGGAATCATTTCTCAGGATCATGATCTTCAGCAGATGTATTTCGACAGCTTCTTAAAAATCGCAAATCTTGAAGGTAAAGACATCACCTCTACAATTGAAAAACTGGATAAACTGAGTGAAAAGTTCAACATTGATTTTGTTTTAAGTGTATCAATGGATGAACAGGAACTCCCGGAAGCAGTAAAGTCCAAAGTTGTTATTTCTCTTTGATTATAATATAAGATAAAGCCGCGGCTGTTCCGCGGCTTTCTTTTTGAGGGTAGGTTATCATATATGCCAGGAAATAAAAGGAATAAGGTCACCAAATATCCCAGAAGTCTCAATATCAATATCGGTATGATTATTTTTGCTGTCATTCTGGTATATGTAATTATCTGTGTCTTTATCTATTTTAATTCAAAGCACATTGTCGGATATGAGGTCATGGAAGGCTCTCTTTCTACGGATAACATTTATGAGGGAATTGCACTTCGAAATGAGGAAGTTGTAAAAAGCAAGCTTGCAGGATATGTGAATTATTTTGCAACCGAGGGCAGAAGAGTTGCTGTCGGTAATCTCGTATATACGGTAGATGAATCAGGACAGCTTCTCGATGAGCTGAAGGCACAGGGGACAAATGATGTCACGCTGTCTGATGATGATCTCAGTGAGCTTCGTTCGCAGATCGTGGATTTTTCATCCGGATTTCAGCCGGCCCAGTTTAACAGTGTATATGATTTCAAGACAAGTATGACGGGTACAGTACAGAAGCTGGCAAATGCAAGTATCCTGAAAAATATACAGTCATTAAATGACAGCAGTAAGTCTCAGTCCATAAACTATTGCAATGCAGAAGATACCGGAATTGTAGTATATTCTACGGATGGCTTTGAGCAGACAAAGCTGGAAAATCTAACGGCTGCAATGTTTGATGATTCCAAATATACCAAAACGCAGCTTGTGAACAATGCTCTTGTTTCTGTCGGAGATCCGGTATATAAGCTTTCCACGGATGAAACGTGGTCGGTTGCCATCAAAACCGATGCTGCAAAAGCAAAGGAGCTGACGGATCTTGGTTATGTGAAAGTCCGTTTTCTGAAGAATCAGGATGAATCATGGGCGGCAGTTACCAGTTACACCAATGATGCCGGAGATACTTTCGTTGATCTGACATTTACCAATTCCATGCTGACTTTTGCCACAGACCGTTATCTGAATATTGAACTGATAACTGAAGATCAGAAGGGACTGAAGATCCCCAATTCTTCCATTGTCAAAAAGAATTTCTTTATCGTACCGAAGGAATATGTCACTACCGGCCAGGACAATAAAACAGGCGTCATGAGAGACACCTACACGGAAGATGGCAAGGAAACAACAGAATTTGTCCAGACGCAGATATACAACGAGACAGATACAGAATATTATCTTGATGATTCAACGCTGAGATCAGGAGATATACTGATCAAACCGGAATCAACTGAGAAATATACGATCAGCAAGCAGGATTCACTGATCGGAGTGTACAATATCAATAAGGGATATGCCGATTTCAAACAGATCAATATTCTATATCAGAATAATGAATATTCAATTGTCCAGTCAAATACGCAATATGGCCTTAATGTCTATGATTACATTGTTCTGGATACTTCTACCGTTAACGAAAATGAGCTGATTTATGAATAAACATGCATTCTCTGCAGTTCTATCAGCCAAAAGGCATTGACACATGGTTAAAAAACTACGATAATATCTTTGTATAATTTTAACTGCAATGATGGCGATCTATGATGAATTTTTTTCAGATCGTTTAAATATGAGGAGAAATGAAAAATGAGCATGATGGATAAGTTTTTAACTGCCATGAAACTGAACGGGGAAGATGATTATTATGATTCCGATGAGGAAGCCTATTATGATGAAAGCGGTGCAGATGCGGCTCACAAATCTCCGGTCGGGAAAGATGATCCTTCTATTGAAGTTCCTGAAGATAAACTGAAAAAGACGCCAATCAAACAGATGCCTCCTACAAGAACAAGAAAATCCATGACTACTGCCGGTATGGAGGTGTGTGTTATTAAACCTACCACAGTAGAAGATTCAAGAGAGATTACAGAGACTCTGCTTGCAAACCGTACCGTTGTACTGAACCTTGAAGGCCTTGATGTTGAAATTGCACAGAGAATTATTGATTTTACGTCAGGTTCCTGCTTTGCCATTCGCGGGAATCTGCAGAAGATTTCAAAGTATATTTTTATCATTACACCTGCAAGCGTAGATATTTCCGGAGATTTTCAGGATATTTTAAATGGAACCTTCGATGATAACGTAGGCCAGCATGATGGTCCTCAGCAGATTGGTTGATTTTAAAATGTTTGATCTGAATCAGCAGAAGCATCAGTTTTGCTTCTGCTTTTTTCTGATATACAGCTGTTAATATAGATGCGGGAGAATATATTTATGAGTGAAGCAATGAATGTCTGTTATAATGGAAAACCCTGTTATGATATTCTGTTTACAGAGAATTTTGACGAATTGAAGGAAAGAATAGATCTGCTCGGCTTTAAGAACCGCAGAATTGTCATTATTACGGATTCAGATGTGAATCCGCTGTATGGAAAGGCTGTACAGGATGCCATTCAGGATGAACATCATCCTGTTGCCATCTATGAGATTCCCGCCGGTGAAACCCATAAAAACCTGAATACCGTACATGATATCTATGCCTTTCTGATTGCGCAGCATCTTGACCGGCACGATCTGCTGATCGCTCTCGGCGGTGGCGTTGTCGGAGATATTACCGGTTTCTGTGCTGCTACCTATCTGCGCGGAATATCCTTTATACAGATTCCCACCACACTACTTGCACAGACGGACAGCAGTGTCGGCGGTAAAACAGGCGTTGATTTCGAAGGCTATAAAAATATGGTCGGTGCATTTTACATGCCGTCACTGGTATATATCAATATTTCCGTTCTGCGTTCATTGGATGCCAGACAGTATGCATCCGGTTTTGCCGAAGTAATGAAATATGGACTGATCAAGGATCAGGAGTTCTATTCCTGGCTGGTTGACCATATTTACGAAATCAATGACCGTGAGGCCGGGGTTCTTCTCCCAATGATTCGCAGAAGCTGTGAAATCAAGAAAGAAGTTGTCGAAAAGGATCCGACAGAAAAAGGAGAACGTGCACTTCTCAATTACGGTCATACCATCGGACATGCTATTGAAAAAGCCCGTAACTTTGAACTTCTGCATGGTGAATGCGTTGCGCTCGGCAGTATTGCCGCTGCGTATATTTCCTGGCAGAAAGGTCTTTTAAGTGAAGAGGATTATTATGAAATCCGTGATATGTTTGTGCCGTTCGGCCTTCCGATTTCAGTAGAGAACATCAACCCGGATGAAGTCATAAAGCTTATGAAGTCCGATAAAAAAGCGGATTCCGGCACCATACGTTTTATTTTGCTGAAGGATCTCGGCAAGGGCGTTATTCATACCGATGTAACGGATGAGGAAGTACGGAACGCCATCGATGAGATCCTGTATGTGGAAAACGGGGATTGAACAGGAGAATACAGAATATGTTAAAGCCAAGCAATAAAAAGAAGAAGTTCATCATTGCAGATATCCTGCTGATGATTGTACTGGTTGCATTTGATCAGTTTACAAAATATCTTGCTGTTCTTCAGCTGAAGGACCAGCCGGCGGTACCGATTATCAAAGGGGTACTGGAACTCAATTATCTTGAAAATAAAGGTGCTGCATTCGGAATGCTCCAGAATCAGAAGGTTTTCTTTATTCTGATTGCAATTATGATCATGCTGATTATCGCGTATGTCATTTATCTGCTTCCGGATGACAGAAAATACAATATCCTGCATTTCCTTCTTGTCATGGTCGGCAGTGGTGCCTGCGGCAATATGATTGACCGGATGACCAATAACTATGTGGTTGATTTCATTTATTTTGTACTGATTAATTTTCCGATTTTCAATGTTGCAGATATCTACGTGACCGTTTCAACTGCGTTATTCATTATTCTTTTTCTGTTTGTATACAAGGAACAGGATTTTGCATTCCTCAGCTTTAAACAGCAGAAGAAGTACCGGGAGATCAAATGAGCGATCAGATCTACAATTACGTGATTACTGATGATCTTGAAGGCGAACGGATTGACAAGGTAATCAGTGAGCTTTCCGAAAGCTTTTCCCGTACCTATATCCGGAAAATGCTGGATGAAAAAAGGGTCACGCTCAATGGAAAAAATGTGAAGGCAAGCCAGGCGGTTGCAGAAGGTGACGAAATCCGGATGTGTGTTCCGCCGGCACAGGAACTGAACATTGAAGCACAGGATATTCCACTGGATATTCTTTATGAGGATCAGGATGTCCTTGTTGTAAACAAACCCAAGGGTATGGTCGTACATCCCGCTGCAGGGCATTTCAGTGACACACTGGTCAATGCAGTCATGTGGCACTGCAAAGGGCAATTGTCAGGCATTAACGGCGTTCTGAGGCCGGGTATCGTACATCGTATTGATAAGGATACAACAGGTTCAGTTATTATATGCAAAAATGATGCTGCCCACCAGAGCATTGCTGCCCAGTTAAAAGAGCATTCCATCAGGCGGATTTATCATGCAATTGTATATGGCATTCTGCCGCAGGATGACGGTGTCATTGATGCGCCGATCGGCAGAAGCACTGCCGACCGCAAAAAAATGGCAGTAAACATGCCGCATTCGAAGAACGCAGTAACACATTATCATGTCATCAGACGCTTTGAAGAGGATCAGCTGACCTATGTGAGCTGTCAGCTTGAAACAGGACGGACACACCAGATCAGGGTCCATATGGCGTATATCGGTCATCCGATTCTGGGTGATGAAGTTTATGCCGGAAACCGTAAATGCAGATGGAAGCTGGAAGGACAGTGCCTGCATGCCAGAATACTGGGATTTATTCATCCGGTAACCGGTCAGTATATTGAAACCGATGCGCCTTTACCGGTATATTTTCAGCATCTTCTTGATACACTCAGGTAAAACGGCGGATGATCCGGAATACCGATATCGGTTGAGTTTTCAGTCAATATTGATTATAATTAGCATATAAAGATAAATTTTGTTAAGTGTCTGTTAGCTAATAACATTTCCGGACACCAACCAACAGGAGGAGCTCTATATGGATACTGTAATTACAATTGGTCGTCAGTTTGGTTCAGGCGGAAGAGAAATCGGTGAATTGATAGCAAAACATTATAATATTAAATGTTACGACAAGGAGCTTCTTGCAAGGGTAGCAAGAGAGAGCGGGTTCTGTGAGGAAATGATTGAAAATCATGATGAACGTCCCACTAATTCCTTTATGTACAATCTGGTGATGGATACCTATTCTTTCGGATATAATTCATCCAGCTTTGTGGATATGCCCATCAGTCACAAGGTATTTCTGGCGCAGTTCGATACAATCAAAAAGATTGCTTCTGAAGGCCCGTGTGTTATTGTCGGCAGATGTGCAGATTATGCACTCAGCGATTTCCCGAATGTAGTCAACGTATTCATTCAGGCCGATGAGGTTGCAAAAATCAAAAGGATCCGTGAACGCTTTGCCGATATTTCTACAGATGACAAAGCCCGTGACATGATGTACAAAAAAGACAAACAGCGTCAAAGCTATTATAATTATTATTCCTCCAAAAAATGGGGACGTGCAGACAGTTATGATCTGACTGTTAACTCCACAAAGCTTGGAATTGAAGGCACCGCAAACTTTATCATGCAGTTCGTTGATGATTATGAAAAGACCAGAAGCGCGAAATAAAGCCATTCTGGTGCGATGGAACAGTGATGTAACTATTCGCAAAACACAGGTTTAACGAATAGTTAGTGGTGGAAAGATGCAAAACAGCAATCACGATAACGAAAAATACTATTATGAACAGGATAAGAAAAACATCCAGAAAATGCGGGAAGTGCTGACAACACTTCCTCATTTTTGTAAGCAATACTTTCGCGGTATTGAGGAATTCACTTCTGCCAGGACAAGACTTGGTTATGCCTATGATCTTCGTACTTTCTTCGAATTTCTGCATGATCAGAACAGCGTCTGCTCTAAAACAGAGATTACAGAATACAAGATCTCACTTCTCGATCAGATTACCCGCGAAGATATTGAAGAATATCTCGACTATTTATCATTGTATGATAAAGAAGGAAAGGAAATGTCCAACCTTGAGCATGGGAAAGCCCGTAAAATGTCTGCTCTCCGCTCTCTGTACTCCTACTTCTATAAAGCCGAGCTGATCGAGACGAATCCGCCTTCACTGATCAATATGCCTAAAATGCATGAAAAGGCCATTATCAGACTTGAACCGGATGAAGTCGCAATCATGCTGGACCGTGTCGAAGATGGCGAAAAACTGACCAGATCCCAGCAAAAATTTCACAGTAAGACAAAGCTTCGCGATGTCGCAATGATTACGCTCCTTCTGGGCACCGGAATCCGTGTATCCGAGTGCGTCGGTCTTGATCTTACTGACATTAACTTCAGCAATAACGGTCTCAGCATCCATCGTAAAGGCGGTTATGACACGATTGTTTATTTTGGGGATGAAGTTGAACATGCATTAAAGGATTATCTGGAAGAAAGAAATCTGATTGTTGCAGAAACAGGCAGCGAAAATGCATTGTTTCTGTCTCTTCAGAACAAACGCATCTCTGTGCGTGCAGTTGAAAATATGGTAAAGAAGTATGCGGGGAATGTCACTACACTCAAAAAGATCACTCCGCATAAACTGCGCAGCACTTTTGGTACCAATCTTTATAATGAAACCGGAGATATTTACCTTGTTGCGGATGTGCTGGGCCATAAGGATGTAAATACGACCCGGAAGCACTATGCTGCAATTGACGATACCAATCGCAGAAAAGCTGCAAGAGTCATACGGCTGCGGGAAGATCTTCACGATAATGAAGACCATAACGGAAAATCCTGAAAACAAGGTGGGCGGCAGGTTATATGAAGCTACTTCACACAGATTCTGTTACAAAAATCAAAATCTCTCATACTGGCTGGTTCTGCTTCTCCGGTCTGAGAGATTTTTTATTGCATCATGATGTATGCCAGGATGATATATCGGGATGATATAATAACTGTTATGAACAGCTCAGCTGCCCGGGTTCCTGTCAGTATCCTGTGCTTATCCTGATTAACTTCACTGTACAAATTCGCTGGAATAATAAGGAATAATCAGGTTTGATCCTGCATTGATTGCATCGTCGGAAAGATGATTGATTTCCCGTACTTCATCCATATACTCATTCACATTATCATAATGAGCATAGGAAATATAGTCCTGTGCGATATTCCAGAGCGAATCTCCTGCAGATACTGTAATTGTCTTATAATATTTATAGTCAATGGCCTGGTCCTGCGTATGGGCATCCGATAACATTCCGGCTTTCATGAAAATCATCATGAAGCAGGCGGTAAACAGAACTGCAGCCAGAACCATAATATGTTTTCTGAGCTGTCTCTGGCGACGCAATCTGTTATTTCTGATGCGTACTTCACTCTGGTCAAAAAATCTCGGATCATGATATAAATTTGCAGCTGCCATCATTGCGTTACTCATGCCTGTCACCTCTCCTGTCATATGTTTTCTGAACTGTTCGTATCTATTATCGAACGTATGATACGAACATTCGTTGCGAACATCTGTTCTTTATGATTACTAATTATATCGAACAAACTTTCGGATGTCAATATATCGTTGAAGAAAAATCGAACAGATTTTCTGAATATATGTTTGCTTTTGCATTTCCGTATGATATAATTAAATGCAGTTGAAGAATCAACTGCATTTAAACGAGGATTGCTTCGCAACCTCGGAAAAAAGCGCAGTTGAAGAATCAACTGCATCAGTTTATCAATGAAATACATGGTATCTATGGAGGATATGGAATGGCAAACGGCAAGATTTCAGCAAAGCAGAAAGAAATACTGGAGTATATCAAGGAACAGATTCTTGAAAGAGGCTTTCCGCCGGCAGTCCGCGAAATCTGTGAAGCTGTCAATCTCAAATCCACCTCTTCCGTTCATTCGCATCTTGAAACACTTGAGAAGAACGGCTATATCAAACGTGATCCTACAAAGCCCAGGGCAATTGAAATCTGTGATGACAGTTTTCAGATGATCCGTACGGAAATGGTCAATATTCCTGTTGTCGGACAGGTTGCCGCAGGCGCGCCGATTCTTGCCGAGGAAAATATCGACAGTTACATTCCGATCCCTTCCTCCATGTGTCCCAAGGGAGATTCCTTTATTCTGAAAGTAAAGGGAAATTCCATGATCAATGCCGGAATCTTTAATGGTGATCTGCTGTTTGTTCATGCCTGTAACACTGCAGAGAACGGAGAAAAGATCGTTGCACTGATTGATGATTCGGCAACAGTTAAGACTTATTATAAAGAAAAGGGACATATCAGACTTCAGCCGGAAAATGACGAAATGGAGCCGATTATTGTAGACAGCTGTACTATTCTGGGGAAGGTTTTTGGTGTTCTCAGACTTTATAAGAATATCTGATGAGCCTGTGCTTCAGGTTCTGCAACATAAAAAGCCTTCGACCTGTTAAAAGTCGAAGGCTTTTTATGTAATATTCCGGGCAGAAAATACAAAATCACTCTTCTGTAATCTCTGCCGTAGTGATCTGCTTTCCGTCTCTCCAGATTCTCTCAAGATCAAAGAACGTACGGTTTTCACGATCAAAAATGTGAACAATCAGATCGCCAAAGTCCATCAGAATCCAGTTGGCCATTTCATAACCTTCTACGTCCTTTACCGGATATCCTGCTTTGGTAAGCTTCTCTTCTACATGATCGCGAAGTGCCTGTACCTGACTTCTGTTGGTTCCGTTTGCGATGATAAAACAATCTGCAAGTGTTGATACTTCACTGATATCAAGTACTCTGATATCTTCTGCCTTTGTATCTTCAAGTGCCTTTATTGCAATTTTAGCCATTTCCTTAGACTTTTCGTACATCAAAATGCTCCTTTATAATAATCATAGGTCTGCTGTGTCATCGGATCACATTCATTTCCGATCGTCTGCAGATAAATCAGTGTATCATGCAGAATGTGTCTGACACAGACATCCAGATCGGTATATGCCTCTTTACGGATTTCATCCATATGCTGCAGATTTTTGCGGTTCGGTTCAATAAAATCGGCTGTAAATACGATCTTATCAAGCGTCGTCATTGCCGGGCGCCCGGTAGTATGCCAGCGGATTGCATTTAAAATCTCCGGATCCGTAACCTCATATTCATGTTCGGCCAGCCATGCACCGACCTTTGCATGCAGAAGCGAGGGATTGCGAAGTTCGATATCCGTAACCTCAATTTCATTCTTTCTGCAGATCTTCAGCCGTTCCTCATGCGAAATACATTTTGCACAGTCATGCAGCATTCCTGCAGTCAATGCCTTCTGTACATCTGCGCCATGAATAAATGCCATGGATGCCGCGGTATAGGCAACACCAAGCGTGTGATCAAAACGTTCTTCCGTCAGCACTTTTTCCATCTGATGACGCAGCTTCTGTGACAGTTCAATCGTCTTCAAATTATCCCCTCCTGTTGCTGCGAATACAGGTTTTTAAGACAGATGTATTCCACGCAGTCTTCCGGTAAAAGATATCGGACCGATTTCCCTGTTTTGATTTTCTCACGGATCATGGTCGAGGAAATGTCCATTCTTCCGGTCATTACCATCCGTATGTCAGCAAGATACTTTGACTTCATCCGGGTGATAACATCTGTCAGCTTCTTTTCATCCGTGTCATCACGGACGGCCACCAGAATTGCTGCCATCTGGAAAATATCTTCAAACTGGTACCAGCTCTCCATACTCAGCAGACTGTCTGCACCCATAATGAAAAAAAGTTCATCACCCGGATACATTTTCTGAAGCTCATGAAGCGTATCTACCGTATATGTTTTTCCCGGACGATCAATTTCAATTCTGGAACAGGTAAAGTACGGATTTTCCTGAATTGCCATTTTGACCATCTGATAGCGGAGCTCCCCGGATGGAACATTTTCATCTTCTTTTTGAACTTTCATATAAGGCTGTCCGCTTGGAATAAAAATAATCCGGTCCAGGCCAAACTGCTCCCTTGCATTTTCAGCAAGAAGCAGATGTGCATAATGAATCGGGTTGAAGGTTCCGCCCATAATACCGATTTTCCTGCTTTTCATATTT
>CAYMBY010000136.1:0-11754 GCA_964388815.1 uncultured Butyrivibrio sp.
CCGGACAGCTCCGGCACAGGAAGAATATAAAGAAAACCTTGGGGGAAATAATATGATGGACGCACAGCAGGTAGTTACAGATGAGACAGCTTCTGTTACCGGAGGAATGGTGATCAATGGTGATGTTCAGACAACCGGATCACTTGATCTTATGGGAAAGATAGTCGGAAATGTGACAGTTTTCGGCAAGCTGAATGTAAACGGAGAAATTGAAGGAGATTCCAATGCTGCCGAAGTTTATGCTGAATCAGCAAGAATAACAGGCGATATTCATAGCCAGGGTTCTGCAAAGATCGGACAGAGTACGGTTATCATTGGAAATATATATGCGAGCAGTGCTGTAATTGCAGGTGCAATCAAAGGAGATATTGATGTGCACGGGCCGGTAGTTCTTGATACAACGGCGATTGTTATGGGCAATATCAAATCCCAGTCTGTTCAGATCAATAATGGTGCAGTCATTGAAGGTATGTGCTCACAGGCGTATGCTGAAGTAAATCCTTCCGCATTCTTTGAAGAACTGAAAAATAAATAATAATCGGAGCACGGAAAATGAGAATTTTATTAAAACTGAGCGGAGAAGCGCTCGCAGGCGACAAAAAGACAGGGTTTGATGAACCTACGGTAAGAAAAGTCGCTTTACAGGTAAAGCAACTGACAGATGCCGGAACACAGGTTGGAATTGTAATCGGCGGAGGAAATTTCTGGAGAGGCCGTACCAGCGAAAATATTGATCGTGTGAAGGCAGACCAGATCGGTATGCTGGCTACAATCATGAACTGTATTTATGTGTCTGAAATCTTTCGCAGTGAAGGAATGATGACCAGTGTGCTGACACCCTTTGAGTGCGGATCATTTACGAAGCTTTTTTCCAAGGACAGAGCAAACAAGTATTTTTCCAGAAATATGGTTGTCTTTTTTGCAGGAGGTACAGGTCATCCGTATTTTTCAACAGATACAGGGGTTGTCCTGAGAGCAGTAGAGGTTGAAGCAGATGTGATTCTGCTTGCCAAGGCGATTGATGGCGTTTATGACAGCGATCCCGCCAAGAATCCTGCTGCAAAGAGGTATGACACGATTTCCATTGATGATGTGATTGCACAGAATCTGCAGGTTGTAGATATGACCGCTTCCATTCTGGCCAGAGATAATCATGTACCAATGCGTGTGTTTGCATTACAGGAAGAAAACAGCATTGTTAAGGCAGCTGCAGGTGATTTTAACGGCACGACAGTTACAACCTGATAAGAACCACCCGTCGGAGGATAAAATTATGAGTGAAAAAATGAAAGTTTATGAAGAAAAAATGAAAAAGGCCTATGATTTTCTGTGTGAGGACCTCTCCACAATCCGCGCAGGACGTGCAAATCCGCATGTTCTGGACAAGATCCGTGTTGATTATTACGGAACTCCCACACCGATTCAGCAGGTTGCCAATCTCTCAGTACCTGAAGCAAGAATTATTCAGATTGTACCGTGGGATAAGAGCATGATGAAAGAAATTGAAAAGGCAATTCTGGCTTCTGATGTCGGAATCACACCAACCAATGATGGAACAATGATCCGCCTTGTATTCCCTGAACTGACTGAGGAGCGCAGAAAACAGCTTGCGAAGGATATCAGGAAAAAGGGCGAAGATGCCAAAATCGCAGTTCGTAATATCCGTCGTGACGGTAATGATGAATTCAAGAAGATGAAGGGATCCGATGTCTCTGAGGATGAGATCAGTGAGCTTGAGGATCAGCTTCAGAAGCTGACAGACAAGTATGTGAAGGAAATGGATGCAGCAGTTGAAGAAAAGTCAAAAGAAATCATGAAGGTCTGAGAAGCTTTCAGACGCAAACATACGAAAACGTGGATAAATTATGACGGAAGAAAAGAGAGTACCCGGGCACGTTGCCATCATACTTGATGGCAACGGCAGGTGGGCAAAAGCAAAGGGTATGCCGCGTAATTACGGACATCTTCAGGGCGCGAAGGCAGTAGAAGACATATTGGTTGATGCCAGAGACCTGGGAATTAAGTATCTGACGGTATATGCTTTTTCGACAGAAAACTGGAACAGACCGGAAAATGAGGTATCAGCATTGATGACGCTGCTTCAGAATTATCTGAAGACCAGTATTAAAAAATCAATGAAGAATAATGTCAGATGCCGTGTAATCGGAGAAAAATCAAGACTGTCGGCAGACATCCAGAAGGCAATTCAGAATCTGGAGGAGACAACGGCAGAAAATACAGGACTGAATTTTACCATTGCCATCAATTATGGCAGCAGGGATGAAATTACACGTGCGGTTCGCAAGGTTGCACAGAAGTGTGTGGACGGAACAATCAGACCGGACGAAATTACGGAAGCCGATATTCAGAAGGCACTTGATACTGCTGAACTTCCGGATCCGGATCTGCTGATCAGAACCTGCGGTGAACAGAGAATTTCCAATTTCCTGCTATGGCAGTGCGCCTATACGGAATTTTACTATACAGACATCGCATGGCCTGATTTCGACAAAGCGGAGCTTGAAAAGGCGATTGCCGCTTATGGAAAAAGGGACAGAAAGTATGGCGGACTGAAAAAGGACGCTAAAGAATAAGACCAGGGTGGTAGTGTGAGTTGAAAACACGAGTAATGAGCGGTATTGCAATCGGAGTGATACTTCTGATTGTATTGTTAAGCGGTGGATATGTACTGGCTGCTGTTTTGCTGATATTATCGGAAATCGCATATTTTGAACTGATGCGGGCAACCGGGATTCATCAGAAAGAACACAGATGCAACGGGATAGAACTTTGCGGTTACATTGCGGTTGCACTGCATTATGTTCTTATGGTACTGACCGGCAATGACATCAGGTATTTTCTGATTTCAATTCTGTTTGTATTCTTTGCAGTAATGATTGTATATGTGCTTACGTTTCCGAAATATAATGCGCAGCAGGCGATGACGGCGATTTTTTCATTCCTGTATGCACCGATGATGCTGTCATTTATTTACATGCTCCGTATGGTTCCTTATGGCCGGTTTATTGTCTGGGTTCCGTTTGTTGCATGGATCTGTGATACATTTGCTTATCTGTGCGGCAGGGCATTCGGAAAGCATAAACTTTGTCCGAAGCTGTCCCCGAAAAAGACCATCGAAGGGGCAATCGGAGGCGTAATCGGTTCCGTGGCTGCGGGTGCGGTTTTTGGCATGGTATTATCAAAATTTGCAACACATGACAGCAATATGGTCTGGATATTTATGGTCATTACACTGGTGGCAGGTATGATTTCTCAGATCGGGGATCTTGCAGCATCAGGAATCAAGAGAGACCACCAGATCAAGGATTATGGCAATCTGATTCCGGGACATGGCGGAATCATGGACCGGTTTGACAGTGTCATTTTTGTTACACCGATGGTATATCTTCTGGCAGTCTTTTTCATGAGATGATTAATGTGAATATGGTGTTCAGACAGCAGAGCTTATGCTGGTGCGGCAGGGCATCGGCATAAGCTCTGCTGATAATAAGCAGTAATACATGCAGCGGACAGGGATTTTTTTCGTTCGAAATATGGAGATAAGATGGGAAGAAAAATTATTCTTCTGGGGTCAACAGGATCCATCGGAACCCAGACACTTGATGTAGTCAGAAATAATGCAGATCTGGAAGTAATCGGACTTGCTGCAAATCGTAATGTTGAATTGATCGAACACCAGATCAGACAGTTCCGTCCAAAGTTTGCGGCCATGTTTGATCCGGCGGCAGCGGCGGACCTGCGAACAAAGGTCAGTGATCTTCCGGTTAAGGTATACGAAGGAATGGACGGACTTCTGGAAATGGTGACAAGACCTGAAGCCGATACCGTGCTGACCGCAGTTGTCGGAATGATCGGAATACGTCCGACGATTGAAGCCATTAAGAGCGGAAAGGATATTGCACTTGCCAATAAGGAAACGCTGGTAACAGCGGGACATCTGATTACACAGCTGGCAAGAGAGTATCATGTTCAGATTCTGCCGGTTGACAGTGAGCATAGTGCAATTTTTCAGTCTTTAAACGGAGAACCGAAGCGCAGGCTGGAGAAGATTCTGCTGACAGCATCCGGCGGTCCGTTTCGCGGAATGAAGCGTGAGCAGCTGGAAACGATTACAGTAAAAGAGGCGTTAAAGCATCCGAACTGGTCGATGGGACCGAAAGTGACGATTGATTCCGCTTCGCTTGTAAATAAAGGACTTGAAGTCATGGAAGCCAGATGGCTTTTTGATGTCAGACTGGACCAGATTCAGGTTATTGTGCAGCCGCAGAGTATCATTCATTCCATGGTACAGTACTGTGATGGTGCGGTCATTGCGCAGCTCGGGGTACCGGATATGAAACTGCCGATTCAGTATGCACTGTTTTATCCGGATCGTATGCCGATGACTGAGGACAGACTGGATTTCTTCAAGCTTGGCAGCATTTCTTTTGAAAAACCTGATACAGATACTTTTAAAGGTCTGGACCTTGCGTATCAGGCAGCGGGAACCGGCGGAAGCATGCCGACGGTGTTTAATGCGGCAAATGAGATGGCGGTAAAACATTTCCTTTCCGGAAAAATCCGTTTTCTGGAAATATATGATATGATTACGGATGCCATGGAACATCACAAAACCATTGCAGATCCTACAGTAGATGAAATTCTGCAGGCCGAAACGGAGACCTACGAGTATCTTCAGTCCAGAAATTTCTGAGTAGAGAAAGGGAACAGAAGTGCTGATCAGTATTATTATCTTCTTTATCATTTTCGGAGTGCTTGTCATTTCTCATGAGGGAGGACACTTTCTGATTGCTAAGGCGAACGGGATCCGCGTTAACGAATTTTCAGTCGGCATGGGACCGGAGCTGTTTAAAAAGCAAAAAGGGGATACGCTCTATACAATACGTCTTCTGCCGATTGGCGGAGCATGCATTTTTGACGGAATGGACGGACTTGAAGAACAGAAAGGGGAGCCGGATGAGCATTCCTTTCTGAAAGCAAATGTCTGGTCAAGGATTGCAACGGTTCTGGCAGGACCGTTGTTTAATTTTCTGCTGGCATTTCTGCTGGCACTGATTGTCACCGGATTTTCCGTATGGGATTTCCCGGTTGTGTCCGGTGTCATGAAGGATTCAGCGGCGCAGGAAGCCGGACTGAAGGAAGGGGATACCATCCTGAGCATGAATGGAGAGAAAATCCACATGGCGCAGGAGGCAACTCTGATTTCTCAGCTTAACAGTGACGGAGAAATTCTCAATATCGAATATGAACGTAATGGTCAGAAATACACAACCAGCCTGACGCCCAGGTACAGTCAGGATGACAAACGGTATTATATGGGAGTCTATATCGGAAAAGCCGGTACGGTAACCGGTGCGAAAGTGGTTCCCTATGCCGGTTATATGGTGCAGTATTACCTGAAGGCGACCTATAAAAGCCTGCTTATGCTGGTAGAGGGTAAACTTGGCAAGGATGCGGTGTCAGGCCCGGTCGGAATGGTCAAGATGGTGGATGATACCTATGAAGAAGCAAAGCCCTACGGGCTTCCTTCCGTGGTGCTGACCATGCTGGATCTGGCAATTCTTCTGTCAGTCAACCTTGGAGTTATGAATTTGCTTCCGATTCCGGCACTGGATGGAGGCAGACTGGTATTCCTGCTGGTGGAAGTCGTACGTGGCAAGCCAGTCCCGCCGGACAAAGAAGGTCTGGTACATCTTGCAGGTATGGTGGCATTGATGGCGCTGATGGTGTTTGTCATGTTTAATGATATTACGAAATTTTTTAAATGACCGTATACGGAGGTACAACAGATGGCATACAGAGATCATACAAAGACAGTACATATCGGAAATAAGATAATCGGTGGCGGCAATCCGATCATGATTCAGTCCATGACCAATACAAGAACCGAAGATGTGGAAGGAACGGTCGCACAGATCCGCAGACTGGAAAAAGCCGGCTGTGATATTGTCAGATGTACCTGCCCGACGCTGGAAGCAGCGCAGGCGATCGGCAGAATCCGTCAGCAGATTCACATTCCGCTTGTGGCAGATATTCATTTTGATTATAAAATGGCAATTGCCGCAATAGAAAACGGCGCAGATAAAATCAGGATCAACCCCGGAAATATCGGTTCAAAGGACAAGATTGCAGCGGTTGTCTCTGCAGCAAAAGAGAGAAATATTCCGATCCGTGTTGGCGTAAACAGCGGATCTCTTGAAAAAGATCTGCTGGAGAAATATGGCGGAGTCACGGCGGAGGGACTGGTGGAAAGTGCCCTTGATAAAGTACATATTGTGGAAGAATGCGGTTATGACAATATGGTCATCAGTATCAAATCCTCCAATGTCATGCTGTGCGTAAAGGCACATGAGCTTCTGGCACAGAAGACGGATTATCCGCTGCATGTCGGAATCACGGAAGCAGGTACAGTTTACGGTGGCAATATCAAGTCCTCTGTCGGGCTTGGAATCATTCTGAATGAAGGAATCGGCGATACGATCAGAGTGTCTCTCTCCGGAGATCCGGTAGAAGAGATCAAGACAGCCAAGCTGATTCTCAAAACACTCGGACTTCGTAAGGGAGGCATAGAAGTAGTTGCCTGTCCTACGTGCGGACGGACGAGAATTGATCTGATCGGTCTGGCAAGTCAGGTGGAAACCATGGTTCAGGAGTATCCGCTGGACATTAAGGTTGCAGTAATGGGCTGCGCGGTAAATGGTCCCGGAGAAGCCAGAGAGGCAGATATCGGAATCGCCGGCGGAGACGGAGAAGGTCTTCTGATCAAGCATGGTGAGATTGTCAGAAAGATTCCGGAAGATCAGCTGCTGGCTGTGTTAAAGGATGAACTTGATCACTGGAAGTAAAGAGAAACGTAAGGGGTCTGTAGATTAATGGCAAAGCCTTTTTTTGATGTATTTCCGACACTGAAACTGGATGGACGTATGAAGGAACTGATGGATGAAGTGGAGGTGGATAAGGTCTCCACGACCAGAAAACAGGATTTCATACGGATCTATCTGTCCAGTAACCGTCTGATTGAGAAAGCAGATGTCTGGAAAGCAGAAAAGGAAATTAAAAAACAGTTCTTTGGCAGTGCGGATCTGACAGTGAAGATTTATGAGCGCTTTCACCTGTCAGCGCAGTATACGCCGCAGAATCTTATGGAAATCTATGAGGACAGTATTCTTCAGGAGTTTAAAGAGTACAGTCCTATTGAGTATACCCTTCTGAAAAATGCAGAATTTGTCTTCCCGGAAGAGGATCAGGTGGAACTTGTGCTGGAGGACTCTGTAGTCGGTATGAGCAAGGCACCGGAAATCACTTCGATTCTGACCAAAATCCTTAATGAACGCTGCGGTTTTTCTGTGCGTGTTTCTTCTTCTTTCAAAAAAACGGAGAAAAAAGAAGAGGCAGCGCCGGATTACAGCAAAGAATCAGCAAAGATGACAGCGAAAATGGAGGCTTCGGAAGAAGCAAAGGAAGCCAGGAAAGAAAAGAGAGAACAGGCAAAGGAAGAAAGAAAAGCAGCAGAAGGTACGGCAGCTGCACCGAAGACTTCTTTCGGAAACGGTACAGGAAGCTTTAAGGGCGGCTCATTTAAAGGAAAGAGCAAATGGGGCGGACGTGATTTCGGCGGCTTTAAGAAATCAGACGATCCGAATGTTATCTATGGCAGAGACTTTGATGATGATACCATGCAGATTGCGGATATTGCCGGAGAAATGGGTGAAGTCTGCATTCACGGTAAGATTATTCTGTATGATAAGAGAGAGATCAGAAACGAAAAAAGTATTCTGATTTTTGATGTAACGGATTTTACCGATACCATTACCGTTAAAATGTTCACACATAATGAACAGGTGCCGGATCTGGAAAAGGAAATCAAAGTCGGTGCATTCATTAAACTCAAAGGAATCACCATGGTGGATAAATTCGACCATGAGCTGACCATCGGTTCGGTTGCAGGCATCCGGAAGATCACTGACTTTACAGTAAAGCGTGTTGACAACAGTGAAATGAAGCGGGTGGAGCTTCACTGTCATACCAAGATGAGTGATATGGACGGTGTATCTGAAGTCAGAGATATTGTGAAGCAGGCATATAAATGGGGAATGCCCGGGATTGCCATTACAGACCATGGCGTGGTTCAGGCGCTTACAGATGCCAATCACCTCTGGGATGATTTCTGGAGTGAGGAAGCCGGTAAACGTAAGGAAGCAGGAGACACGCATCCGGACAGACAGAAATTTTTCAAGCTGATTCTCGGGGTGGAAGCCTATCTTGTTGATGACCTGAAGGAAATTGTAATCAATGATAAAGGGCAGAGTCTGACAGATTCTACCTTTGTGGTCTTTGATATTGAGACAACCGGATTTTCTCCGCTTAAAAACCGGATTATCGAAATCGGTGCAGTAAAAGTGCAAAATGGACAGATCATTGACCGTTTCTCTGAATTTGTTAATCCGGAGGTACCGATTCCGTTCCGGATTGAGAAGCTGACCAGTATCAATGATGAAATGGTGATGAACGCACCGACCAGAGATGTCATTATCCCGAAGTTCCTGAAATTCTGTGAGGGCTGCGTACTGGTCGGACATAACGTCAGCTTCGATATCAGCTTTATCAATCAGAACTGTAAAGAACTTGGAATTTCTGCAGAGTTTACCACGGTGGATACCCTGGGAATTTCCAGAGTGTTTTTCCCGTTGCAGTCCAAGCATACGCTGGACGCGGTTGCCAAGACGCTGAATATTTCACTTGAGCACCATCATCGTGCGGTAGACGATGCGGAATGCACTGCGCTTATTTTTCTGAAATTCGTTCCCATGATGCAGGAAAAAAATGTGCAGAATCTGACGCAGGTCAATGCACTCGGCGTATCCACGCCTGAAATGGTAAAGCATCTGCGGCCGCATCACTGCATCATTCTGGCGAAGAATACACTCGGCAGAGTGCATCTGTATACACTGGTCAGTAAATCTCATCTGACTTACTTCCAGAGATTTCCGCTGATTCCCAAGAGTGAACTGATAAAGTACAGGGAAGGACTGATTATCGGAAGTGCCTGCTGTGCAGGGGAACTGTACGGTGCAGTTGTGGAGGACCGTCCGGAACAGGAAATCGCCAGGCTGGTCAATTTTTATGATTATCTGGAGATTCAGCCGATCGGAAACAACCATTTCATGGTGGATTCCGATCATTATGATGACATTCATTCTGATGATGATATCAGAGAGATCAATAAAAGAATCTGTACACTGGGAGAGCAGTTCCATAAGCCGGTTGTGGCAACGTGTGATGTGCATTTCCTGAATCCGGAGGATCAGATTTACCGGCAGATCATTCAGGCAGGGCGAGGCTTTGATGATGAAGCACCGGCACCGCTTTATCTTCGTACCACAGAGGAGATGCTGAAGGAATTTGACTATCTGGGAACAGACAAGGCACGGGAAATCTGTATTACCAATACACGTAAGATCATGGATATGTGCGACAGCATTTCACCGGTACGCCCGGATAAATGTCCGCCGGTCATTCCGGACAGTGATAAGATTCTGACTACAATCTGCTATAACCGTGCGCATGAAATATATGGTGAAACGCTTCCCTCCATTGTAGAGGAAAGACTGGAAAAAGAGCTTCATTCCATCATTTCCAACGGATTTGCCGTTATGTATATCATTGCGCAGAAGCTGGTATGGAAATCAAACGAAGACGGATATCTGGTAGGTTCGCGTGGATCTGTCGGATCTTCTTTTGTTGCATTCACTTCGGGTATTACGGAGGTAAATTCCTTAAGTCCGCATTATATATGCCCGAAGTGCCATTACAGTGATTTTGATTCTGAAGATGTGAAGGCGTTTTCCGGAAAATCGGGATGCGATATGCCGGATAAACGATGTCCGAAATGCGGACATATGATGAATAAGGACGGATTCGATATTCCGTTTGAAACATTCCTTGGATTCAAGGGAGATAAGGAACCGGATATTGATCTGAACTTCTCCGGTGAATATCAGAGTAAGGCACATAAATATACAGAGGTTATTTTCGGATACGGGCAGACTTTCCGTGCAGGAACCATTGCAGGTCTGGCAGACAAGACTGCATACGGTTATGTAAAGAAGTTCTATGACGGACTTGGGCAGGGGAAGAGAAAATGTGAGATCAACAGAGTGCTGCAGGGACTTGTAGGTGTCAGAAGAGGAACCGGTCAGCACCCCGGCGGAATCATCGTACTTCCCGTAGGTGAGGACATCAATTCTTTTACACCGGTACAGCATCCGGCAAATGATATGACAACGGCAACGGTAACAACGCATTATGATTATCATTCCATTGATCATAACCTGCTGAAACTGGATATTCTGGGGCATGATGATCCGACCATGATCCGTTTCCTGCAGGACTGTACAGGACTGGATCCCAAGCTTGTGCCGCTGGACGATCACAATGTCATGAGTCTGTTTGAAGATACTTCGGCGCTGAATATCACGCCCGAGCAGATCGGCGGAACGAAGCTGGGATGTCTTGGACTTCCGGAATTCGGTACGGATTTTGCCATGCAGATGGTTATTGATGCACAGCCGACCTCTTTTTCCCATCTGATCCGTATTGCAGGTCTTGCACATGGAACGGATGTATGGCTGGGCAATGCGCAGACGCTCATCATGGAAGGGACGGCAACCATTGATACCGCCATCTGTACCCGTGATGATATCATGATCTATCTGATTCAGAAGGGGATGGATAAATCACTTTCCTTCAAGACCATGGAGTCGGTTCGAAAAGGAAAGGGACTCAAACCTGAAATGAAGGAAGCCATGATTGCGGCAGGCGTTCCGGAATGGTACATTCAGTCCTGCCTCAAGATCAAGTACATGTTCCCGAAGGCACATGCGGCAGCGTATGTGATGATGGCCTGGCGTATTGCCTATTTCAAGGTGTATGTGCCGCAGGCATTCTATGCCGCATGGTTCAGTATCCGTGCAAAGGCATTCTCCTACAAGGATATGTGCCAGGGGGAAAATCATCTTCACAGTGTCATGAATGAGTTCAACAGCAGGAAGGATGAACTTTCCAATACCGAGCAGGCGGAGTACGGCGATATGCGTGTTGTTGAGGAAATGTACGAGAGAGGCATTGAGTTTGCACCGATCGACATATTCACTGCGAAATCAAGACTGTTTCAGGTGGTCGGAGATAAAATCATGCCGTCCTTAAAGAGTATAGACGGAATGGGTGAAAAAGCTGCCGATGCAGTGGTGGAAGCGGCAAAGGACGGGCCGTTCCTTTCAAGAGATGATTTCAGAGACAGAACAAAGTGCCCGCAGGGCGTTATTGATACACTGAATGAACTGGGACTTCTGGGAGAAATTCCGGAGAGCAATCAGATCAGTCTTTTTGATTTTGGCATGTAATCCTAAAACGAAAAAACGTTGCAGAAGCTGACGGCTCTGCAACGTTTTTCTTTTACAATTAAATATCAATTTGTTATAATTATTCTATTAGTTTTATTCACTATGAATATTCGATAGATATTGCGGCTTGCAGAGAAGGAGTATTCCATGGCAGACGGTATGGGCAATCTCGTTTTACTGGTGACTACCGAGAACAGCTATCTGATGGTGTCATTGATTGATAAAATGGCTGAGCGCAGAATCAGGACAATCAGCGTGGACGCGGGTATTGCTTCCATATTCCAGACAAAAGAGAAGGCAAACGTAATTCTTGTATATGTAGATCAGACCC
>CAYMBY010000137.1:0-17919 GCA_964388815.1 uncultured Butyrivibrio sp.
ATTGCTGAATCTGAAGCCTGGTTTATGATGCAGATGAAGAAGCGGAAGCATCTGCGTCTGCGCTGCTTACGGCAGATGCAGCAGATCCGGCATCAGATGAAGAGGCAGCATCTGCACTGTCAGAGGTACTGGCGCTATCCGCAGCATCAGCGGCCGTGTCAGCAGCATCAGCTGCTTTTCCGGATACCTTTACGGTACAGGTCTGTGTCAGGCCGCTCCCGGATGTGACGGTGATGGTGGCCTCTCCTCCGGCAACGGCGGTTACAAGTCCGTCTTCAGATACAGTCGCAACCTTTGTATCTGAAGAAACAAAGGTACATTCTTCCGCCTGATCATCCATTTTGAAGTCTGCTTCGAGCTGGAAGGTTTCTTCCGGGTCGAGTTTTAATTTGGTTTTATTGAGTTTGAAGCTGTGATCTGCAGCCTTTGCCACTTTGATGCTGCAGGTGGCAGTAAGTCCGCTGGAGGTTCTGGCTGTGATCTTTGTTGTACCATGTTTTACTGCAGTTACCACGCCGGTCGTTTCATCAACAGATGCAACAGACGGTTTGGCAGAGGTATAGGTAACCGTATCGGTAGAATCGGACGGTGTCAGGACTGCGGAAAGCTTGCAGGTATCACCTTCTGTGAGCGTGATCTTTTTATCGGAGAGAGAAATGTCTGTGGAAGGAATTTTCACATATTTTTTACCATCCAGATAAACCGGGTCGTTATCTGCAGAATCAACATCAAGTCCGACATAGCAGTTGAAGTTGCTGAGTGTGCAGTTGGCTGTGTCACTCCACCACGCACCGGATCCGAAGATCAGGCTGCCTGCGGAGTTCTGCAGCCAGTTCAGAGGCTGCGTGTAATCGGTAAGTGTTCCTGCAAGTGCAGCAGAAGGAAGTGTTGACTGTGCATAGGCGGTCTGTCCGTTGACAAGAACCGTAAAGCCGGAAGGTGTCAGCTGTACACAGACATGTGCACTGTCTCCGATATAATCTTTTACCAGAGCATAGTTTGTCAGGTTGGCATCATACCAGCCGCCGGTTGCATTGTAGCCAAGATAGGAGCCTGGTGTGAAATAGAGACGTCCGTCGCCCTGCATGGCAAAAATGGCGGCAAGTACATTTGTCTTGCCGGTGGATGTCACATCAAAAGAAAAGCTGACACCCTTTGACAGATCAAGACCTCCGGAAACGGATTTGCTGTAAGGGTTATCAAATTTCAGTGAGCCGTCGGCATAGTCAGCAAGGTTTACGCTGCGGTTTTTGAAATAGGAGGCAAGAAGGTAAGTGCCTTCCTGCTGTACAGCCTTTGCAGTGACAACATAGTTTCTGGAATAGGAATATCCGCCATTTACCATGGTCATCTTCAGTGTGACATCGGTGTCTGCCGCAGGAGCGGTAAACTTTCCGGTATCGGAGATGATGTCAGGATCAGAGGATTTCCAGTAGATCGATGTATCATTTTTACCGGTAGCAGGAAGTGTGATGTCTGTATGTGTAATGGAAGGAAGGCGAATGGAATTGTCTTTTACATTCAGTGCCAGTGCGCCCTTTCCCTGAAGCTTCTGGGAAGCCCATACCGTCAGGCCGCTTGTTTCATCAACTGCGGTAAAGCACATCGTCGGGATGCCGATGCTGTCGATGGTCTGTCTGACAAAGACACCCGTGAAGCTGTTGTCGCCCATTTTAATCGTGCAGTAGGGCGTTCCGTCTTTCACGCTCCAGCTGCCGGTATAGGCACCGGAGATGGAACCGTCTTTGTTCAGTGTGATGTCGGAAGGCTTCACAACGGCAATTTTGTTTGTCGCGGAGGCATCATAGCCGATGTTATAGGAATTGACAATGACCTGATAGGTTCCTGTGATGTCAGAAGCAGAAACGCCTTTACTGTAATCAAGCTTCTGATCCGCTACGGAGTATTCATAAGGCGAAGCGATGATCCAGCCGTTTTCATCCTGGAACAGTTCATGAACACGCAGTTCGTGTGAAGCCGTACCGTCATTGAACTTGGTATGGTATACGACAAAGGTGCGTCCGTCAGAAGTGGTAAGTGCGGAATTATGTCCCTGTGAGCATTCGGCCTTGCTCATGGTATCCCACTGATAGTTGGTCATGAGACGTTCGCCTTCGTAGTTTTTGATTGTGCCCCAGTCGGCATTATAGTTCAGGGAAAAAGAGGTATAGCGGGCGTCATTTCCCTGTGTATCCGTAAACGGTCCGTCCGGATTCTTGGAGCGGAAAATACGCATGTTGTAGCCGCCCTCCGGAGAATAGAAGCCGTAAGACATGAAGAGATAATAGTAATCACCGATGTGCTGAATGTAGGAACCCTCACCGGATACATAGTAACCGCCGGCGATCTTCGTTCCGAAATAGGCATCGGAATTGATTGTCTTGCTGCCGGAGAAATCGCTCTGGTATTTTACGGTATAATCACGAAGACCGGTTGTTTCATCGAGCTGGAGCTCATAAATACCGCCGGACCAGGAACCGTAGCTCATGCACAGGTTACCGCTTTCATCATAGAATACGCAGGGATCAATTGCGTGAGGCCAGTATTCACCCCACTGTTTGGAATCTGCCTTGTCATATTTGGCAGGAAGTGCATCGAGGTCTCCGTATACGAGCTGCAGATCTGTGTTCTTATAGGAAAGCGCAGCAGTTGTTTCAGAAAATCCGGAGTAGACAACGGGACCCTGATAGACATAGGGGCCTTCGATACTGTCCGCCGTTAAGAGAATAATGACGGAGTTCCAGTTCTGACCGTTCAGACTCAGGTACATGCACCATTTATTCATGGTTTTGTTATAGACAACATCCGGAGCCCACATATTGCCGGATACAGTGTAATTGCCAAGTGCCGTGTTCCAGGCAGAAGCATCGTAGCTTCCGAAAGTCATATCCTTTGCAGTTCCGTCAATATCAGTTTTGACAGTTCCCGTGTAGGCGCTTTTTCTGAAGGCCTGATTAAAAGAAACGGCGGAAACACTGCCGTCAGCATTCTGCCGGCCGAACAGGGTACTGTCTGTATCATTTTCCCCGCTGACACGGCTCCAGTTCATGAAATCTGTCGTTTTGGCAACACCCATATGGGAGCCGAATACATAATAGGTTCCGTTTCCGGCATCGACAACAGACGGATCGTGAACCGATCCTCTGGTGTAAGTGGCATCGGAGCAGAGCGCATTAAGATCTGCATCCGTCAGAACTGTGGTGTCTGCCGCAGGATCTGTACCGGCATCCGAAGTTCCGGTGGTACTTTCATCCAGAGCACCGGTCCCCACAGCTTCAGATGCATGAGCGGTTAATCCCGCCCCGGACAGCGGGAGCGAAGTCAATGTGAGTATAACCCCAAGACCTGCTCCGAGCAGCGCATTCATACCTTTCTTCCTCATTGTTCCCCTTTCATGCCGCATTTTGCGGCGGCCGGATTTTTCTGATCCGGCATTTCCGTGAATTCTGTCACTCTTGTATCTCATATTGTTTCTAATAAACTAAATTAATTTATATAAACATGAAATACATGCCTTTATCCTACATAAAAAGAAATGTTAAATCAATTCGTAATATCGTATAAAAATAATGTGACAGAATTATACAAAAATACAATAAAGCAAAACAATTACGACAAATAAACAGAATTCAGAGAGAAAAAAGAGGAAGAAAAAATTCGCCCGGCTAAACAGATCAAAGCCAGGCGAATTAAAATAATTTATTTTGAGTTAAACAATATGATATCCGGGTACGGAATTATTTTGTCAGACGGATGACATTCCAGCTCTTTGCAGGAAGTACACTTGTCAGCAGTCCCTTTTCCAGCGTTGTGCCATTGTAGTTTACAGGTGCGACCTGATCCGGATGTGCTTCTGTATTGACTGCCTTTAAGTCATCGTTTGTCAGCAGAATGTGCTCTGCCACCTTGTAGCCTTCATACTGGCGAAGGTCGCAGGATACTTCATAGGCATCTTCCAGATTCTTGTTCACGGCGAAGATGGTCAGAGAACCGGATTCCGGATCGTCAACGACAACGCTGTCGATATAAGGCGCATCACCGTGCCTGCTTTCATAAGCGGGTCCCTTGACTACGGTGTTGAGCACGATACCGCGGCCGAACTGGCAGGCCTGCATGTAAGGATAGAAAATGGTCTGGCGCCATGCACCGGTATCGGAAGTCATAATCGGTGCGATAACATTTACGAGCTGTGCAAGGCAGGCGATCTTGACACGATCGGCATGACGCAGCAGTGTAATCAGCATGCTGCCGACAAGAAGAGCATCTTCAAAATTATAGATGTCTTCGAGCTGATGCGGATGCTGTACCCATTTCTTAAGCTTTTTATCCTCTTCATTGGAGTGATACCATACATTCCATTCATCAAAGGACAGATTGATGGTTTTATTGCTCTTCTTTACCGCCTTTACATAATCGCAGACAGAGACAACGGCGCTGATGAAATGGTCCATATCCACGCTGCTGGCAAGGAAATCAGGTGTGTTATTGTCCGGATTGCCATAATAGGTGTGAAGAGACAGATAGTCGGTTGTGTCATAGCTTTCCTGCAGAACGGTTGCTTCCCAGGAAGCGAAAGTCGGCATGTGCATGTTGGAGGAACCGCAGGCAACGCATTCGATGTCCGGATCTACGAACTTCATGATACGTCCGGCTTCAGCAGCGGTACGTCCGTATTCCTGCGCTGTTTTATGACCCATCTGCCACGGGCCGTCCATTTCATTGCCAAGGCACCACAGTTTGATATCAAAAGGATCCTTTGCGCCGTTTTTGATACGCATGTCGCTGTAATAGGATCCGCTCTTTACGTTACAGTACTCGATCAGGTTTTTGGCATCTTCAATGCCGCGGGTACCGAGATTGACAGCCATCATCGGCTGTGTATCAGCTTTTTTTGTCCAGTTCATAAACTCATGCAGACCGAATTCGTTTGTTTCAATAACATTCCATGCGGGATCAATTCTGTGCGGACGTTTTGCAACAGGTCCGACGCTGTCCTCCCAGTGGAAGCCGGATACGAAATTGCCGCCAGGATAGCGGACCACAGGCACACCGATTTCCCGGATCAGTTTGATGGTATCCTTGCGGAGTCCGTCTTTATCGGCGAATTTACTGCCGGGCTGATAGATGCCTTCATAGACTGCACGTCCGAGATGCTCGATAAAAGAACTGTAGATTCGTTTATCCACTTCACTGATCGCAATGTCGCGGTCAACGCAGATCTCTGCCTTCTGTAATTTTTTTGCCATAGTTTTTTCTCCATTTCCCATAATCAGATCTATTAACAGAGGTGCCATTGCACCTGCATTTAATTTCGGAACCCGCGAAGCGGGCTCCTTTAGATAGAGGTGCCATTGCACCTCTATCTAATCATAATCGGCGCAGCACGGATTTGAAATATATATTCCTCCGATAATATTGACCTTTTGTGCGGTTTATTTATGATCCGGTTGTGCTATAATCAGATTATGAAATCAGAAAATATTGATGAAAAGGGAAATACGGAAAATGCCTCTGTAAGGCAGGACATTTTCATCTTTGCTTTTCCATACGGGTGGTGCAGGTATGTTTCAGGCAGGTTACTGTGGATACAATATTCATAATCCGGATCAGGATACGATCTATCGTCCGAAAGGAAGCGGCAATTATCTGTTCCTTCTGATTACTTCGGAAATGAAGTTCTTTTTTCCGGAAGGTGCAGAAAATTATCATGTGACCATGGCGAAGCCTGGCAGCTGCATCCTGTATACACCGGGCTATACCCAGTATTATCAGGCAACGGGGGAGTTTACGAATTCCTACGTTCATTTTACGGCGCCCGAAGAGGAGCTTGAACAGTATCAGATTCCGCATAATCAGCTCTTTTCCCCGGCAGGAACGGATGAGATCAGTCAGCTTCTGCGGCAGATTCAGTATGAATACCGGAACAGTCAGAAACATTCGAAGGAAATGCTGGATCTTCTGATCAGGAAACTTATGATTGAAACGGAGCGCAGTGTTTCGCAGCATCAGGACATTTCGCAGCGCTCGGAAATCTATGACAGTATGTCGAGCATCCGTGTCCGTATGCTCAGTTACTGTTATGAAGACTGGGATATGGAGAGACTGTGCGAAATGGCGCATCTGGGACGAAGCCAGTTCTTCTACTATTATAAGAAGTTTTTTCATACCTCTCCCAAAGATGATCTGCTGCAGGCCAGAATCGACAGGGCAAAGTATCTGCTGACGAATCAGAGACTGCGGATCAGCGAGGTCGCAGAACAGAGCGGATTCAAGAATATCTATCATTTCACCAGATATTTCCGCAAGGAATGCGGATGTGCACCGAGCAAATATTTGATGCAACAGGTATTAAAATAGATTATAATAAATAATAGCTGATTTACGTAATGCATCGTTTGATATGGAATGGACCGACATAAGGAGGTTTTTCAGGATGGGAAAGAAATCAAGGTTCTTTTTACTCAGTCTGTTTTCTGCTGTTGCAGGCGGCGGGATCCTGATCGGTAATAATATTTATAAAATGGCGGCAGTGCCTGTGCAGCATACGGATGATGATAAGGATTCATCGCCGGAAGTGACCAGGGGAAGAATGTGGGCCAGAAATCATCAGGATCGCAGAGATATCTATATTGATGCGATTGATCATCTCAAACTTCATGCTACTTATATTCCGTCACAGCGGGATACGCACAGATATGCACTCTGCATTCACGGGACCTATGATAACAGTGAAAGTGTCGGCATCTATGCCAGACATTATTATGAGGACGGCATGCACGTTCTTCTGCCGGATCTTCGCGGATTTGGTAAGAGTGAAGGCAAATATGTCGGCTATGGCGTGGATGACAGATTTGACATTATTGAGTGGATTTACTGGATTATCCGCAGAGATCCGCAGGCCAGAATTCTGCTTCACGGTGTTTCCATGGGCGCAGCGACCACACTGATGGTAACGGGCGAGCATCTTCCGGAGAATGTCATTGCGGCAGTGGCAGACAGTGCCTATACAACTGCAGAGGAAGAGTTCATAGACGTGTATAACCGTTCGGAAAAGAAGATTCTTCCGGCAAAACTGATGGTAGTTCTGGCACGGGTTGAAATTCTTCTGCGTGCAGGCTATGATATCCGCGAAGCAAAGCCGATTGAAGCAGTCAGAAATTCCAAAACACCGACTTTATTTCTGCATGGTGATGATGACCATATGATTGACCCGGATATGTGTCAGCGGCTGTATGATGCAGCGAAATGTCCTAAGGAATACTGTACTTTTCTGGGGGCGGATCATATTGATGGCGTGACCGCAGAGCCTGAGAAATACTGGAAAAAGATAGAAAATTTCATTGAGAAGGCACAGCTGTAAAACTTTTTTGATACCATGTTCCGGAAACGGTTACGTTTCCGATCATAGTGAGAAAACCAGAAGACCTGACAGATTATTCTGCCAGGTCTTTTTATATTCCGGCAAAAGCGGAAGAATACCAAAATAAAAAGTGCACAATTTTGCAATGCAAATTTTGAGTATAATGCACGAATTTGTGAAATGTACGCAGCTGAATGTTGAAAAATATAAGCGAAAGTGCTATTGTAGGTTCAACGGAAACGTTACCGGAAGCGATACCGAAAATTACAGGAAATTCCGGAATAGTGAATGATGATCTACAAAGGGAGGTCTATCGAACATGAAAAAGAAACTCGTTAGTGCAGTAATGTGTTTGGCAATGGTTTCTTCCGTACTTGCAGGCTGCGGTTCATCAGCTGCAACAGGAACATCAGCAGGCGCATCAGCAGGAACGTCAACAGGTGCAGCAGCATCTTCTGACGCAGCAGCATCTACACAGGCAGCAGCTGATACATCCGCAAGTACAGCAGGGGCAGGTAAGGTTTACTATCTGAACTTCAAGCCTGAAGCTGACGAACAGTGGCAGGCTCTTGCAAAGACCTATACACAGGAAACAGGCGTTCCTGTAACAGTTGTTACAGCAGCATCCGGTGAATATGAGACAACACTTCAGTCTGAAATGGCAAAGAGTGATGCTCCGACACTGTTCCAGGTAAACGGACCGGTTGGTCTTAAGAACTGGGCTGATTACTGCTATGATCTGTCAGGATCAGATATCTACAAGCAGCTTACAAGTGATAATTATGCACTTAAGGGCGATGACGGCGCTGTTGACGGAATCGCATATGTAATTGAGTCCTATGGTATCATCACCAATAAGACACTGCTGAAGAAAGCAGGATATACCACAGATGACATTCAGTCCTTCGCAGATCTGAAGAAGGTAGCTGAAGATATCACAGCAAGAACAAAGGATCTTGGATTTGCAGCATTTACATCTGCAGGTATGGATTCTTCTTCTGACTGGAGATTCAAGACACATCTTGCAAACCTTCCGATCTATTTCGAATATCAGCAGGATGGCATCACATCTTCACCGGCCATCAAGGGAACATTCCTTGATAACTACAAGAACATTTTTGATCTGTACATCAACAATTCCACATGCGATCCGAAGGAACTTTCTTCCAAGACTGCAGATGATTCCAGAAATGAATTCCTGGATGGCAAGGCTGTCTTCTATCAGAACGGTTCATGGGAATACTCAGCACTGTCTGCAAAATATACAGATGATGAACTGGCTATGATCCCGATCTACACAGGTGCCGGAGACGAAGCAAAGCAGGGCCTCTGCACAGGTACAGAGAACTACTGGTGTGTAAACAAGAATGCTTCTGAAGATGACATCAAGGCAACACTGGACTTCATGAACTGGTGTGTAACGTCTGATGAAGGAACAAAGGCTATGGCAAATGACATGGGCTTCACAATTCCTTTCAAGACAGCACAGGCTTCTCCGAACGTATTCGTAAAGCAGGATCAGGCTTATACAGCAGCAGGCAAGACACCTGTATCATGGAACTTCACAACAATGCCGTCAGAAGAATGGAAGAACACTCTTGGTTCTGCTCTGACAGCATATGCAGCAGGAACAGGCAGCTGGGATGATGTTAAGAAAGCATTCGTTGACAACTGGGCTACAGAGTACAAGCTGGCGAATGGCTGATTAACAGAAAATCAGAGATTACAGGATAAAAATAAATGGTTACAAAGGGGCAGGCAGTTGATGCCTGTCCCTTTTTTCAAAAGAAAGGCTTATGCCAAATGGAAAAAGCAATTAAAAGATACTGGCCGGTATTCATCTTGCCGACACTGATTGCATTTGCAATCGGATTTGTATGGCCCTTTATCTGGGGAATCTATCTCTCTTTCTGCAAATTCTCAACCGTCAGCAAGGTAGAGTTTGTCGGATTTTCCAATTATACGAAGATTTTTATTGACGACAGTTTTTCACATGCGTTCTGGTTTACAGCGCTCTTTACGGTAGTATCCACATTGACAATCAATATTCTCGCGTTTCTGGTAGCTCTTTTACTGACGCGCGGAATCAAGGGAACGAACATTTTCCGTACGGTCTTTTTCATGCCGAACCTGATCGGCGGTATCGTACTTGGTTATATCTGGCAGATTCTGCTGGACGGACTCCTTTCCAACTGGGGAAAGCCTCTCCTGGCGCTGGATGCAAGAGCCGGATTCTTTGGACTCCTGATCCTGATGAGCTGGCAGCAGATCGGATATATGATGATCATCTATATTGCAGGACTTCAGAATGTTTCTCCGGATCTGATTGAAGCAGCGGAGATTGATGGTGCCACGCCATGGCAGGTACTTCGCAAGGTCAAAATCCCCATGGTAATGCCGAGTATCACAATCTGTACCTTCCTGACGCTGACCAATTCCTTCAAGCTCTTCGATCAGAACCTGTCTCTGACAGGCGGTGATCCGGCGAAACAGTCACAGATGCTGGCACTTAATATCTATGATACCTTCTATGGCAGAAGCGGTGCACAGTGGAAGGGAATCGGACAGGCCAAGGCCGTCGTATTCTTTATTCTGGTTGTTGTGATTGCACTGATCCAGCTTCGGGCAACGAAATCGAAGGAGGTGCAGGCATAATGAACAGAGCACAGGTTCTTTCGAGAAGAAAGGCAGTTATCAACACTATTGTTACTGTAGTGCTTGGTATCATAAGTGTATTTTATATCTACCCGATTTTCATGATTCTCATGAATTCGTTAAAGCAGGAATCAGCGATCTCTACCAATACTGCATTTGAACTTCCGAATGCGACAACATTTGCCGGATTTTCAAACTATGTATACGGCGTGACACAGATGGACTTTTTATCTTCCTTCCTGTATTCACTGCTGATCACTGTTTCTTCAGTGGTACTGATCATTCTGTGCTGTTCAATGGCTGCATGGTATATTTCAAGGGTAAACAGCCCGCTGTCGAAGGGAATTTATTATCTTTGTGTATTTTCCATGGTTGTGCCGTTCCAGATGGTCATGTTCACGCTGGCCAAGACTGCAGATACCTTAAAGCTGAACACACCGTTCAACATCTGCATCATCTATCTGGGTTTCGGTGCAGGACTTGCAGTATTCATGTTCACCGGTTTCATGAAGTCCATGCCGATTGAGATCGAGGAGGCAGCCATGATTGACGGCTGCAGCCCGCTGAAAATGTTCTTCAGTGTGGTAATGCCGATTACCAAGCCGACTACGATATCGACTGCAATTCTGGAAACCATGTGGGTATGGAATGATTACCTTCTGCCGACACTGGTTCTGGATATAAAGAAATACCGCACCATTCCGATGGATATTCAGTATTTCCGCGGAAGCTACGGCAGTGTACAGATGGCGCCGATGATGGCCTGTATCATGATTACCATCATTCCGGTCATCGTCATGTACCTGACCTGCCAGAAGTATATTATCGAAGGCGTTGTTGCAGGTGCAGTAAAGGGCTGAGGCATTTTGTGCCGTCAGTAAAAAAGGACTTCTGCTTTGAAGCAGGAGTCCTTTTTGCATGGCAGATTTTACAGATAACCGCACAGATTACTGTTCTGCGGGTTTCTTTTTCTGTACTCTTTTTCTGGCAGTACGGATCGGCATCCGTGTCTTTTTGACAGGCTCCTGTGCAGGTGCAGAAGAAGCCGGCGCAGCGGGTACGGAAGGTACTGCCGGCTTTGCCTTATGTTCGGCCGCCGCCGGTTTTGGAGCAACCGCGTCCGGTTCGGAAGCTTCCGTCAGGACAGCCTTGTCACCGTGTTCCAGATGGATGCAGTCGACTTTTTTATCCAGGAAAACGGAGAACTTGGTCACACCGTTCTTCTTGATGGTGGCATTCAGATTCGGATTGACCTTCTGCAGTTCACTCTTGAGCTTGCCGATATTCATTGCATTTGTATGACAGCGGTGGAAAATTTCAATGATCTGCTTTTCCACGTCCTGAATGGAGGATCCGTTCAGGGATACCCAGACGGCCTTGTTGCGGGTTGCAACCGTCAGAGATTCGAAATCCTTGAGATAGGAAGAAAGTTTACTGTAGTTATAATTACGGATATCAAAATCCGGATAGATCTTGACCAGACGGCTGCCGATTTCGCCAAGACCGGTTTCCTTACCGATGGCATTGTTATCGGTGATCATCTTGATAATGGTGTTTTCAATCGCGGTACGCGTACTGGCAGTACTCTGCTCCTCTGATTCTGCTTCAGAGATCTGCGGTGCGGTGCCGGAGGAAGAGGATGTGGCAGGCAGATTGTCGGAATCCTCATCATCCGACGATTCATCTTCAGATGAGGAATCGTCTTCATTGATATCGTTCTGAATAATATCAAGGAATACGAAACGTTCACAGGAAGCACGGAAGGATTCCGGTGTTTTCTTTTCTCCCATACCGATGACGACCATGCCGGCTTCACGGATCCTGGTGGCGAGCTTATTGAAATCACCATCGCTGGAAACAATACAGAAGCCCTCTACTTCTCCGGAATACAGAATATCCATGGCATCAATGATCAGACCGATATCAGAAGCGTTTTTACCGGGCGTGTTGTTGGGCTGCATGATGGGCGTCAGGGAATAACGCGATGCGCAGGACAGCCATCCCTTTAATCGCGGCTGTGACCAGTCCCCGTACATACGCCTGATTGTTACCTTGCCGTATTTGGACAATTCACTTAAGATACTCTCTGTATATTTCCAGCCGATGTTGTCCACATCGATCAGAAGCGCAATATTGATATCACGGTTTTCATTATCTTCCATATAGTCCTCCAATAGCTGCTCCTGCAGCATAAGCATAATCAGATCTGTCTATCTCTATTATGCCATATTTCAAAGGTTTGTGTGACATGATACATGTATTTTTTTGCTTGAAGATTCCCGGTGCCTGGGATATGCTGAAAATAGGATGAGAAAGTGATTCAGATTCACGAAACGGTACAGATGAGCAAGACAGAGCTGCCTGATCATAGTGATCAGGTTTTTTGTAAGAATTTCGGAGGTGAATATGGAATCCTATTCGTTTCTGATGTATCTGGCTGTTATTCTGATTTCCACCAAAGTACTGGGACTCTTTTCCAGAAAAATCAATGCACCGGCAGTTTTCGGAGCAATTATCGCAGGTATTATCCTGGGACCCTCCGTGCTGAATCTGATCAGCTTTGACAGCCAGGACGGTATTTTTATTGAGACAGTTGCAGAAGTCGGCGTCATTCTGCTGATGTTCTCTGCGGGGCTGGAAACAGATCTAAATGAGATCAGAAAAGACGGAAAGGCTTCCTTTGTTGCGGCACTGATCGGCGTTATCGGTCCGCTGATCGGCGGAACATTGTGTTATCTCCAGTTCTTTCATACGACGGGTGGTAAGGATGAAATGCTGAAGGCATTATTTATCGGCGTATCGCTTACAGCAACGTCCGTCAGCATTACCGTGGAAACGCTTCGTGAGATGGGAAAACTGAATGGCAGGGTAGGAAATACGATTCTGGGCGCAGCAGTAATGGATGATATCATCGGAATCATTGTGCTGACGATTGTATCCGGAATGAAAGATACGAGCATCAGTATTGTGACAGTACTGGTGAAAATTGTACTGTATCTTGTTCTGATCTGTATTTTATTATTTATCACATCAAAACTCAGACCATTCATTGAACGTGGAGATGAGAAAAGAAGAATTGTCATTCTGGCAGTAGCATTCTGCTTTATTCTTGCTTTTGTTTCAGAGCGATATTTCGGAATCGCCGATATCACCGGGGCATATTTTGCCGGGCTGATGTTCTGTACCATGAAGGTCAGAACCTATATCAGCCGAAGGGTGGAAATTGCATCCTATCTGATTTTTTCACCGGTCTTTTTTGCCAGTATCGGTCTTAAGACCAGTATCACGGGATTCGATCTGCATATGCTTCTGTTCTGCATGGCGCTTCTGGTGATTGCGGTTATCACTAAGGTCATCGGGTGCGGCCTGGGGACGAAACTCTGCGGATATTCCGGAAAAGAGGCATTGCAGGTGGGCGTCGGTATGATATCCAGAGGAGAGGTTGCATTGATTGTTGCGCAGAAAGGTTATCAGTACGGCCTTGTAGATGATACACTGTTTGCACCGATCGTCCTGGTGGTCATCATAACGACACTGATCACGCCGGTTCTGCTCAAGATTGCCATGAAAAACAATGATGAAAATGCAGAGAAAACAAAAATATAATGCGGGTTAAAAAAACAGGCACATGATGGTATAATTAGACTCGAATGCACAGACATTCGAATGGAGAAAACTGATGATAAAAAAATATAAAACAAAAGGCACATGTTCTACACAGATTGATCTGGAAGTGGAAGACGGAGTAATTAAAAATGTTGGTTTTACAGGCGGCTGCAATGGCAATCTGCAGGGTATTTCCAGGCTGGTGGAAGGCATGAAGGCAGAAGATGCAATTGCAAAGCTGAAGGGAATCCGCTGCGGCTATAAGAGCACATCCTGTCCGGATCAGCTCTCAAAGGCACTGGAAGAAGTCCTTGCAGAAGAGAAGAACTGACAGACGCCAGTTTATCAAATGAGAAGAAGGCGAACAGCTTGAATAAGAAAATTGTCCTGACAGGTGGCGGTACTGCCGGTCATGTAACACCGAATATTGCACTGATTCCGTTTTTGACAGAAGCGGGTTATGACATTATTTATATTGGTTCCTATGACGGAATCGAAAAGAAGCTGATTGCAGATTACGGGATTCCGTATTACGGTATTGCAACCGGTAAGTTTCGCAGATACTTTGATCCGAAGAATTTCTCGGATCCGTTCCGTGTACTGAAAGGCTATGGTGAAGCCCGCAGTATTCTGAAGAAGGAAAAGCCGGATGTTGTTTTTTCCAAGGGCGGATTTGTCAGTGTGCCTGTTGTAAATGCAGCACATTCACTGCATATTCCCTGCATTCTGCATGAATCCGACATGACACCGGGGCTTGCCAATAAGCTCTGTGTCAAGGCAGCCAGGAAGATCTGCTGCAATTTCCCGGAGACAGTCAATATGCTTCCGGCGGATAAGGCAGTACTGACAGGTACGCCGATCCGTGCAGAGCTGTCCGAAGGTTCAGCTGCTGCAGGCCGTGCGTTCTGCGGATTTACGGATGACAAGCCGGTGCTGATGGTCATCGGCGGAAGTCTTGGTGCGCAGTCGGTCAATGAAACGGTGCGGTATGCACTTCCAAAACTTTTGAAAGAATTCAATGTGGTTCATATCTGCGGAAAAGAAAAAATGGATAATTTAAGACTTTCTGTTCCGGGATATAAGCAGTTTGAGTACGTAAAGACGGAACTGAAGGATCTCTTTGCCATGGCGGATATCGTGGTATCAAGAGCCGGAGCCAATTCGATCTGTGAACTCCTCGCACTTCACAAGCCCAACGTGCTGATCCCGCTGTCAGCTAAAAACAGCAGAGGAGATCAGATTTTAAATGCCAGAAGTTTTGAGCAGCAGGGCTTCAGCATGGTGATTGATAATGATGAGCTTGATGAAGACATTCTGATCAGGGATATTCATGAAGTCTTTGCAAACAGAGACAGATATAAGGAAAATATGAGTAAAAGCAGTCAGCATAACGCGGTACAGACCATTATGGGACTGATTGAAGAAGCAGCAGATAAAAACAGATAAAATAAAAACGGTTGCCTGCAGTGAATCAGCAGACAACCGTTTTTGATTACAGTCTCTTGCGAAGTGCTTCGGTCATATCTTCATAACCGGGCTTGCCAAGCAGAGCGAACATGTTCTTCTTGTAGCTTTCAACACCGGGCTGGTTGAACGGGTTGACGCCCAGCAGATATCCGCTGACGCCGCATGCGAACTCGAAGAAATAGAACAGTTCGCCGAGATAGAACTCGTTCTGTTCCGGAACATGTATCATGAAGTTCGGAACATTGCCATCTGTGTGTGCCAGAACGGTACCGTTCATGGCTGCCTTGTTTGCAAACTCGACTGTCTTTCCTGCAAGGTAGTTCAGACCGTCAAGATCTGTTTCTTCCTTACCGATGGTCAGAGACTTTTTACTCTTCTCGATGTTGATGACGGTCTCATACATGATACGGGAACCGTCCTGGATGAACTGGCCCATGGAGTGCAGATCTGTGGTCAGATCAACACTTGCCGGGAAGATACCCTTCTGATCCTTGCCTTCGGACTCGCCGAACAGCTGTTTCCACCATTCAGAAACATAATGAACGCTGGGTTCATAGTTGGCAAGAATTTCAACTGCTTTGCCTTTACGATAGAGGATGTGGCGAAGTGCAGCATATTTCAGTGCATCATTATCTTTATAGGAAGATTCAAGTGCAAGCTTTCTGCCTTCTGCAGCACCTTCCATCAGTTTGGCGATATCAGCACCGGATACGGCGATCGGAAGAAGACCGACAGCGGTCAGAACAGAGAAACGTCCACCGACATCATCCGGAACAACGAAGCATTCGTAACCTTCTTCATCTGCTTCACTCTTTAATGCGCCGCGGGACTTGTCTGTTGTCGCATAGATTCTTTCTGCAGCACCCTTTTTACCATATTTTTTGATCAGAAGCTCTTTGAAAATACGGAATGCAATTCCAGGTTCTGTGGTAGTACCGCTCTTACTGATCATGTTAACGGAGAAATCACGGTCACCGACTACTTCAAGCAGGTCACTTAAGTAATTTGCGCTGATGGAATTACCGCAGAAGTAGATTTCAGGAGTCTTGCGGATTTCCTTGCTGACAGTGTTGTAGAAGCCGTGACGAAGGAAATTGATGGCAGCACGTGCGCCAAGGTAAGAACCGCCGATACCGATGACAATCAGTACATCAGAATCTTTCTGAATCTTGGCAGCAGCCTTCTGCATTCTGGAAAATTCATCCTTATCGTAGTTCACCGGAAGATCAATCCAGCCAAGGAAATCATTACCGGCACCGGTCTTGTCCAGCAGTACCTTTTTGGCATTCAGAACCTGTGATTCCATCATGTCGACTTCAGCATCATTTACAAACGGTGCTGCTTTTGAATAATCAAACGTTACTTTTGTACTCATTGATTTATCTCCTTTTTTCTATATGAAACGCGGAAAACGTATTCCTGACGCCCTTAAGTTTAGCAAAGTTGTATCATTATAGCAAGGGTCAGGAGGCGTTCCGGCCAAATATTTTTAGCCTTTTAATCAAAAGGTAAGGACGATTGATCAAAAGAACTGTATTAAATGTAATTGTAAAACAGAAATGAAAGCAGCAAAATGGTGTAATGTTATATTAATAATGAAAAATGTTGTGCAGATCATGGGAGGAAAAAGCATGGAAGCCTATCTATTCGTACATTTCAAGGAAAAGTATACGCCTGACGGAGAGCAGGTCTATTTCGGTCTGAGCCGTGACGGATTCAGCTGGGAACGGACGAACAGGGGAGAGCCGGTTCTCTGGAGCAGACTTGGGGATGAGGGCGTCCGTGATTTCACCATCACGCGGAAAAAGGACGGCGGCTTTGTGATTCTGGCAACAGATCTTTCGCTTGCAAATCATTTTAACGGGAAATACCGCGGTTCATGGGATGTCGTCAATCATGAGGGCAGCAAATTCCTGTCCATGTGGGAATCCGGAGATCTTGTGCACTGGTCTGCGCAGAAGCTGGTCCGTGTTGTGGATGATTCCTACGGCTGTGCCTGGGCGCCGGACATTATCTATGATGAGGCAGCCGGCAATTACCTCGTACACTGGTCTTCCTATCATGAAGGCGAGCCGAACATGGCGATCTACTATGCCAGAACCACCGATTTCTGTCAGTATACCGCACCGCAGCTGCTGACACGCAGAGCGGAAAGTCAGATCATTGATTCCAACATTGTATATCATGACGGCTGGTACTACCGCTTTATCAAGGACAACAGCGCAGAAGGCCATATTTATCTGGAAAGAGGCAGAAATCTGATCGGCAGTTTTGAACGGATGCCGGCGTTTGATGAGGAAATGCAGAAGCTGGAAGCCGGACAGTATGAGGCACCGACCTGTTTCCGGATGGCCAACGGTCAGTGGTGCGTGATGCTGGATTTCTACGGCTGCGCAAAGGAGAAGCAGGGCTACGTTCCGTTTGTGGCCGATGATATTGCGACCGGCAGATTTGTCAGATCAGATGAGAAGTTTTCTTTTCCCTACGGGTTCAAGCACGGAACGGTGCTCCCGATTACGCTGGAGGAATATCAGAGAATCCGGAAGGCATATCCGAATCACTGACAAATGTATGTGTACGGAAAGAGCATATTCTGGACACAAGGTTAACATAAGCCGTCATATGACCGATATATCCTATAAAGTGTCATTTTGCATTTGAAAAGGAGGTCATACAGAAAATGGCGATAAAGGAAAAACAGAAGAAGGCTTCAGGGAACAGGAAAAGTGTCAGTGGCAGCTTACTGCGGATACTGATTCCGATGATCGCGGTGTCGATTATTTTTATCATACTGTTCGTATCCGGAAAAGCGAAGGGAATCATTGTCAACC
>CAYMBY010000138.1:0-3899 GCA_964388815.1 uncultured Butyrivibrio sp.
TCCAACTGCTTACAACATTCTCCGTATCATCGTTGCTTCCATCATCAATAATCAGCCATAAAAATTCAGTATTGCTCTGTCGGCATAAAGACTCATACAATTTATGAAGTTCAGATACCCTATTGTAAGTCGGTGTAATTATTGTTAGAAATTGTCCCATTCATTTCCTGCCTTTTTACAAAATCAAACAGTCTGTTAATTTTTTGAAGATATATATCGCAAAGAAGCTTTATGATAATACTCTGCTATCGCTTTGTTATTCCAATCATTTACATCCTCTGAAATCCCTTGTCCTCTAAATGATGACGGACATGTTGGCACATAATATACCAGCATATTCTCATCCCTGGAATTTTTAATTGAGTCATACATTTTATCCATTTCGCTGCTATATTGCTGGATTGAACCATTATCCAACTGACTCAATGTAACCCAACTGGCAGTGAGTATTCCAATGCAATAGTGCATTGTTTCTGCTAATTCAGAGCACCCATTTCCGGAACAACAGAGCATGTCATTCCGGAGTGAGTGCAGTTGATATTTAGTATTCAGATGGAATTTCTATTCCATGCTGTCTGAGAGTATTCTGCAATAGTTCGATATACTCTCGCTGGTGCTGAATTTCAATCCAGTTACCATGGCACAGTTGATCCGCTTCTTCCAGTTCCAACTGTGCAATCTCATAATCAGACCATTTGATACATTTATGGTCTTTGCTAAAAGCGCAATAATCAGTCATGTGCACCGCCTTTCTGGCTAGATTTAAGCCCATGACGTTCTCTCATAGATACGCGGCCGTCAATCATGACTTCATAGGAGTTATGTACAATACGGTCAATGATGGCTTCACTTACGGTTGCATCGCTTTCGTTTCCAATGCGTGTATACCAGCCGCTTGGCTCAAACTGAGTACAAAAGATTACAGAGCCTTTCACGCTTCTGGATTCTATGATTTCCAGAAGCTCACGAGCCTGATCACTTGCAAGAGGAGTAAGTAAAAACTCATCAATAATCAGAAGATTTATTTTCTGATAGGACTTTATCACTTTTTCAAAAGTGCCTTCTCCATGCGCTACAGCCAGTTCATTTAGAAGATCTGGCAAACGGACATAGCTTGCTTTTATAAAGTTCTTACATGCGGCTATACCAAGGGCACAGGCAATATATGTTTTACCATTTCCAGAAGCTCCTTTCAGAATGATATGATGACTGTCTGCTATATACCGACAGGTTGAGAATTCCAGCATCTGGGATTTATCCAAATTTCTGTCTGCGTGATATTCAATATCTTCAACGCAGGCATTCGGATAGCGGAATCCCGCATCACGAATGATTTTCTGGAGTTTTGTGCTTTTACGCTTATCCCATTCTTTGTCGACCAGCATACCAAAGCGGTCTTCAAAAGAAAGATGCTCATAACTTTTAGTATCGTTACATTGATTTTCGAAGGCATCTGCCATGGCAGAAAGCCTCATATCATGTAATTTATCTATTGTTGCCTGTCGTATCATCAGCGCTCACCTCCTTTGAAATAGGAGGCACCACGGGTAATACCATATGTGTTACTTTGTTCTGTCTGGCAGGTTTTTGATGCAGGAACTTTATCCTGACCATTTTTCAGAATAGTTGAAATATTTTTCAAACTTGGACTTGGAGTATATCCTAAGGCTTTCTCACAGGCTTTGTCCAAACGCTCTATCGAATACTTGTCAGCCAGTTTCATCAAGGAAGCACATGGCTTATAGCCCTGTTGTTCAACCTTATGCATATGTAAAAAGTTTTTCACAACAATGAGAGTAGATGTACCAATGCTCTCACCCCATTGAAGGAATGTATCTGTATTATACTCCAGATATTTTCTATGATTTTCAGGCATGTGCTCTGGTAAATAAACTGGATCTTTAGAATAATTCCTACGCACATGTGAAGCAATACGATTGTTATGGTAGAAGACTTCGATGCTGTTTTCGGTTGCACGAATATCAACGGCCTTACCAATAAATTCATAAGGAACAGAATACTTGCAATCCCCGACAGTTATGAGATAATCGGGTTGTACGGTGGCAGTTGACCAGACGGCCGTTTCATACGGGGAAGCGGGCAGTGGCATGAGGAATTCTTTTTCTTCCTCAAGAAATGCTGACAGTCGGCTTCCTTTTCTTTTCTGAAATGGTTTTGCATTGAGTTCTTCCAGTTTTTCTGCTATTGCTGAATTAAGTTCTTCAAAAGAGAAGAACCTGCGGTTACGAAGAGCTGCAAGAATCCAGGTCTCTATTACTTTTACTGTTCCCTCAGCAGTTGGCTTGTCTTTAGGTTTGACAGGTCTTGCTGGGATAATGGCTGTTCCATAATGCTCAGCCATCTCATAATAAGAACGGTTCAGAATCAGTTCTGTCCGAGTGTTCTTGATTACACCTGTTTTTAGGTTATCCGGAACCAAGATACGTGTTACACCTTCAAAATGAGAATACGCATGTACATGAGCAGTAATCCAGTGATTTGACTTCATATCTGGAAATGCTTCTGCATACCCATACATGCTACATGGAAGGCAGGCTACAAACACATAGGCTTTTACTTCTGAACCAGCAGCAACATCAAATACCTTTAATGTATCACCAACCCAGTCAACCTCCATTATTTCGCCAGGCTTGCGGTTAATGCGTAAGGTTGCTTTCTTTGCTGCAGCAAATGCATGGTATTTCTCATTAAACTGTGCATGCTGATAGGGGATGGTGTTCTCCTGTTCACATTTGGTACAGTATTCAGCCCAAAGCAGGGACAGTGTTACACCAGATTTAGCCAGTTCCTGATGGACATACTCAAAATCAGGAAGTTTTCTCCCTTCTCTTGTTGCACGTTCAGGATAAAACAGAATTTCAATATCTCTGTTTGTCAGTACTTCTGGAATAGGCCATTCCAGTTCATGTGTTTCTGATAGCTGTAATACTTCAGAAACCGTGTTACGTGAGCAACGGATGCTGTTTGCAATACCAACGTTGCTAAATTTCAGACTATGAAGTCTGATGATTTCTCGATAATCAACCATGGTTATCGACCTCCTTAATGAATTTACACATAAATCATGTGCATGTATTCATTATAGGGGTTGCACTGGAGAGCGGAAACACCTGCTCTCATCTATCGGAAAGGGGTGCTCTGAATTGTCAGAAAGAGTGCACTTTTCAACTGGAATAATCACCGGAGCGCTTCTGTATCTGGCAGTCCGGCTGACGCCGTTCGGGAAAAAATATATCCTGTGGATTTCACTTTTACCGATGGTAATGGAGCTGGGCGTCGGGATTGCACCGGATTCCATGGCACTTGCGCTGATTACGCTGCTGACGGCACTGGTACTGCGGCTTCGCTATACGGATACGGCGCTGACGCCAAAGTATCTGTGCGGGATCAGTCTGCTCTCACTGACCTTAAGCCAGTATAAGCTCGTGTATGTGGTATTCAGTCTGCTGCTGTTCCTGATACCGCAGCAGAAATTCGGGAGCAGGAAGAAGTATCTGGGCGCAGTCTGCGGAATCGGCGTACTGACCGCAGTTCCGGCAGCGCTCTGGCTGCATGTGTCTTCCGGCATTTTAAAGGCAGGCTACAGCGGCGCGACTTCCAATGCGGAGGTGCTGAAGCACCCGCTGCATTTCCTCATGATTCTCTTTCGCACCCTGATCGAAAAAGGCGGAGATTACGTGCAGCAGGCAGCCGGCAGTAACATGGGTGCGCTGTCCTTCGGTACAGATCTGCTGATTGTACTGCTCCTCCTGGTCCTGTTCGCAGTGAATATCGGAAGAGAGCAGGCATCGCATACGGAACTGACGGGACGGGTACGGGCAGACAGGAAGCTGAGACTCATGCTGACCGGTTGTATCCTGCTGACGTCACTTCTGATC
>CAYMBY010000139.1:0-4201 GCA_964388815.1 uncultured Butyrivibrio sp.
GCATGTTCAGTACATAAGGCCACTTCCTGCAATCCTCGATGATAAAGCCGTATACAATCCCCATATGTCTGTGCCAGTGTCTGAACTGCCCCAGTATCAGCCGGAACCTTGTCATATCACAGCCTTCCGGTTTCTCATCCAGTTCCTGATCCGTCAGGGATTCCAGATACGTTTCGATTTTCTTCCTGACGGAAAGAAAATACTCCTCCAGCTGCGCTCTGCTGATGCACTCTCCTGCATCCGGCACAACATTCAGATCCGCAAGATGTTCCGTGTGAAATGACGGCTCCCTGTAGCTGACATCCCCCGGATTAATATACCAGCGGTCCATTGAAAAAAGCATATGATACACATATTTCCACATGGGTATGTCATCATACCGTTTTTCCCACAGATCATCCGGTATGCATTTCATCAGATTTTCCGTTTCCCAGAGTGCCCGTTTTGTTAAGTAAATAATGTCTTCAACCATATTTTTCACCTGTGTTGTGTACCCTTCAATAGTGACGGCTATATCTTCTCCCCTGTCTTTTTCCTTTTCTATACTGATAAAAAATGTTAGTATTATGCTATATATTCGGACAGGAGGGATTTATCACGAACAGCAAATCCGACAAACCCAAATTATCTTCCAAACAGCTTATTACAAGAATGCGTGATGAGAAGGGCATTCTTTTCAACATTATTAGCGAAACCGCTGCTGAACAATATCTACGCGAAAGAAATAATTATCTGCGAACAGCAGCCTATCGCAAAAATTATCCAAAACATCTGAGCGGTCCAAACGAAGGGAAATATATCAATCTTGAATTCGCCTACCTGACAGAACTCTCGACTTTGGATATGTATCTTCGGCAAATTCTTTTTCAGATGTGCATTGATGTGGAGCATGCGCTCAAGGTTTCTCTTTCCCGCATGATAGAGGATAATCCTTCTGAAAATGGCTATGATATTGTTGACAGCTTTTTATGCTCCAACCCACGCGTAAAATCTTCTATCGTTTATAAACTCAATAGCTCATTTACTTCGGGGCTTGTAAACAAATACTTCTCGGTATCAAAAGACTTTCAAGGGCATTCAATAATCACTGCTGTTGACTGCCCCTCCTGGGTTCTGGTTGAGCTCCTCAGCTTCGGAGATTTCATCCAGTTCTATAATTACTACTGTAATACTTATAGCGAGCCTTCCCCTATAAGTTACAGTATAATCACCCCCGTCAGAACACTCCGGAACGCCTGCGGTCACAACAGCTGTATTCTTTTGGATATGTCTCCTGACAAGAAACAAACGAACCCAGGCACACTTATTTCAAAATATGTATCCGGCATTTCCGGTATCGGAAAAAGAGAACGCCAGAATAAGCTTGCCTGCAGGCCTATGTTTGAAATATGCTGCCTCCTTTATGCCGAAAGCCAGTATGTCACCACAAGTGTAAAATCACATAAAATGGAAGCTCTTAAAACTTTCGTCCATGGCCGCCTGCAATCAAACATGAGTTATTTTCAAAACAATCTGCTTATCATGACAACTTTCGACTTCCTGACAAAAATGGTTGACGGATTCTGAGAAAACATCTATACTTTAGTCAACATCAAAAAGTCGTAAGACTTTTGTAAGGTCGTTGCCACTGGCAATGGCCTATTTTTTTGTCTAAAACCGATTAGTGATACAGACTGAACCCCTCAGTTCTATAACTGATGGTCGTCTTATACTTCGCACTCAATATACTGATCAAGGTACCGCTTCAGGCCATCATTGCATGCGTATACGTAAGTACCTTCAATGCCGCGTGTCATCAGAACATAGTAAATATTCTCTATATATGTCCGCAGCTGTTCATCGGAAGCTCCACGTTTCCCGTACTGATCAAAATACAGGTCTTTATTGATCACGATCTCCTGCGTGTCGAAATCATAATCAATCTCCCTGCCAAAAATCACAAAGCAGTAACTCAGATCATATCCCTGCACTGTATGTATACTTCCGACTTCGTCTACAGCGTGTTCCGAGTGCGGCCATTCCCTGTTGGTGGAATTCCATCTCTTCTGAACACTATCGATAAAAATATCATACTGATCCTGATTATTCCTGCTCTTCCATTCCCAGGAATACCCTGCGACCATCCTGGTAAGCGGTTCCCTGGTTACAAATTTACGGTACTCATTTTCAAAGCGGCGAAAATCAGTTATCAGCTTCAACGAATAGTGCGGGAACTGACCTTTCGTATCTTCTTTTCCCTTCACCAGCTTTTTCACAAAATCAATGTAGCCGTTTCCACCCTTGCATCGCATCTGTGTCACAAGACTGAAATACGTCCTCATACGATTGAAGAACTTTTCATTTATCGTATTCTGAAATGTATCCTTCGAGATATCCGATGTGATCACAGACTGATCAGAATCATAGAACAGAATCAGGCTTTTCGCCTGGCTGATCATCCAGTCCAGCTGCGTAACTTCACCGGATAAGCCGATCCTGCTGCCGGCCTTGTCAAAGGTTCCATAATTGGCAAGGCTGCGCCTTGCCTTCAACCGGTGCGCCTCATCCACCAGCAGTATATCATAATGGCTGTCCGCAACATCAGAAGGTCCCATGACATCAGCTGCTGATAATCCCCGTATGGATTTGAACAGCTTCTTTAATGAATCCCTCAGTGACGTCTGCGGAATTACCAGTCCGATCTTACGATCAGCAAATTCCGGAGAATCACGCAGAAGTTTAAACGTATATACCGCAACAACCGTCTTCCCGCTGCCGGGCATCCCTTCGATCACCATGATCTGCTCTTTGCTGATTCGCAGCTGCTGCACAAGCATACTTACCGTAGTTCTCTGGTCATCGGTCAGCTTCTTATACGGAGAATACTTGAACAGATCGGACTGTTCAATCTCTTCGATCGAATGCCGGACCAGATCCTTTTTCCTGAGTTCTTCCCACAGGATCCGGAACTGATCATCGTACCTTTCACGATCAAAAAAATCTGCATCTACGATTCCTGCATTTTTATTCGTCAGTGTGAATTTCTCATCCGCTGAAAGAAGTGATATCAGCTGCGATTCATAATCAAATGCCATCGACTGGTTGGATTGATCTGAATAGATAAAATGCGCCGTTGTAAATCCGGCCTTATCCGGATTGGCTTTATGCTGACTCATACGGGTATAGACATCAAGTGTCTGCCCTACATATGCCTCTTTCCCGTTCTCAAGGATGTAGACCATAGGCCAGTTATGTAAAAAATCATCCGTTCCGTAATCATCAATTCCAAATTGCCTGTCTATAATTTTAAACACTGACAATCACCTCTTACAGCCTGTCATATTTGGTGCTGACACCTTTGCATTTCTCAACCGGATACTTCGCTGCGCTCTTCTGAAGTTTGTCATACACAGCCTTGCCGGCATCTATCCCGAGTTTATCAGACAGCAGCAGACAGTAATTCATCACATCAGCAATTTCTTCCTTCACTTCTTCCGTGTCTGCATCCTGTCCCCATTGAAAGCATTCCAGCAGTTCTCCGGCTTCTATTGCAACTGATTTGGCAAGGTTCTCAGGTGAATGAAACTGATCCCAGTCTCTTTCCTCTGTGAACTTTCTGATTTCGCTTGTAAGATAAGTGATGCTGTCGTGGTTTTGCGGTTCGGTGTGCATGATTTTGTGTTTCTCCTCTGATGTTTCAATAAACTGTTCGTATGCTATTTTCATCTACTGGCTTATTGATCTCTGCAAGTTACCAGCAAGTTAAATCTTTTCAATACTCAGTCGGCATTTCCTTGATAATCCTATACATTTATCGCTTTTCACATTATCCCCACTTGTTAAACATGCTTCGTGGCAAGTTACCGGCAAGTTAAATTCATGCCCAATCCTCTGCTATTTGCTAAAACGATTCTCCAATAAGCCCCTGGCGTTTACCCATTTATCATAAGTATAACACTCGCTATTAATTTGTGCGACGCTGCCGCACTTTTCTCTTAAATATAAAATCATTCGTCAAATAATCAGATTAGTCATAAACTTTATTACACTTTTTGATACGGCTAAAATCATGGATAAAGCTAATGTCAACCTTCCAAATCAAATCATACCAAGCCTGACAAATCTATAGCATATAAAACATCGCTAATAAAAGAATCTGATCCACCAAAGTTAAGTCAAAGATGGATCAGATTAATACATAAAGTGATATATATATATCTTC
>CAYMBY010000140.1:0-4935 GCA_964388815.1 uncultured Butyrivibrio sp.
AGCTTCAGCGGGAAGATCATCAGGGCCGCTGCTGCAAACAGCACTGCACACACCGGATTCATCACCAGACGGAATGCGCTCCACGCCATGATCAGACGATCCTTCTGCGGATTCTTTCTGTAATACCATCCGGTCAGCCCCGTCAGCGCCGCCGCAAGCACAAAGATCAGCGCCATCAGTCCAAGCGAAAGCTTTTTAGCAAGCGGCAGGCTGTAATGATACTGCGCCGCGAGATGATACCCTTCCACGCCGGTATCCTGATAGGACATGCCCAGCACATAGGGTGATGCATCCGCCGGAATATCTTCATATGCCACCTTAAATGATGCGAGTACCGGTGTCATCAGCATCGTATAGTGATCGTTCACTGTCAGATTCATCTGCAGCGGAATCTTCACATAGCCCGGAATCTGTGCCTTTCCCATATCGACATAGGTGTCATAAATCAGCTGCATATTCTGATCATACAGGCTGAATTCCATATATCTGCCTGCGGTCAGTTCCGTTACATATACGTCAACAGAAGCAATCCTGCCGTACTGTGCCATAAACACCTGCACAACGTCATGACTGCTGTCCACTGCCGCGGTTTCTCCGGTCATCGTTCCGCCGCCGGAAGATGTGAAATCCGTCTGCCACAGACGCAGCGGCCATACCGTAATGATGGCTGCCAGCGCCAGAATGGCAATTATTGTCTGTACTGCCCTGCTTTTATATACAATCTTTCTCATTGATTTCCCGATATCTTTCAGATTTTAACGTTATGCAAGTATAGCATAACTGCATATGTTCTTCAAATCAGTAACCGCTTTTACTACTTTAGCACGAACCGTATGTTTTTTCCATACAGGCTGCCAGCGGGTAGAGCGGCACAATGTACCAGAGGATCACGACGTACCGGACCAGATAAGTCGGCCCCAGCAGCACTGTCAGCACCGTCAGAAAGACCGGCAGCATCCAGTATACTTTCTCTGCCTTTCTCTGCTGCAGTGCCCTGAATGCATACCACAGCATGACCCAGAACCAGAAGGCCGGTGCGAACAGCAGTGAAATTCCAGGTATATTCTGCTGGAATTTCTCAATGGAGAGTCTGCGGTAGAACGTATCCAGCACCGGAATCAGGCTGTGTCTCGTACCGGGCGCCTCCACCTCATAGCCGAAATAGGAACTGTCCTTATAGGTAAAGGTGAATACAGTATTGCCCTGATAGACATTGATCACTGCACCCGGATACCAGTATCCGTAGGAGGTCAGAAACCATGCGTTCAGATACGTGGCCGGATTCTTTTCCCCCGTTTTCAGCCAGAGTTTCCAGAAGGAAGCGCTGTCCTGCGCATACTGCTGATTATTGAAATAGGTCTTCAGAATATCCGAAATCCGCGGTGTATAATGGCGAAGCCCCTCTTCGCTGAGGTAGGAATACAATACCTCAAGATCCTCTGACGAAAAGTTCTCCGGCGATGCCTGCCAGGTGCGGGCCAGCTGCTGGATCGGAACCGTCAGCATTTCCTGATGTTCCCCGCTCTGCGCATGGACTGCCGCTGTCAGTACACTGTTTGCCAGCAGATACAATGCAACCGGCAGTGCCAGCAGCGGTATGACCTTCTTCCATTCTTTTCTCAGAAAAAAAATACCGAAAGGCACAAAGACCAGGTAACCGTAAAAGCCGTTATTCCGCATCAGCATCATCAGCAGTGCAGATAGAATCAGTGCTGCCACATGTCTCCTGCTGCGCAGAAATGTCTCCGGGTTCTGTCTGAGCTGCATCAGAAGCAGTGCAAGCAGGAGAAGGAATGCGGAAAAAAGTCCGTCCTTGCTCGAACACAGCGTATACATGACAATCGTCGGAAACAGGCCGTAGAACAGGAATGCCGCTATGCGGATCCCCCTGCGGACCCGGAACTTTCGAAGGTACAGGATCACAAGTGCAAAAACCGCCGTCATGACCAGCATCTGCAGCACCAGATAGGTACAGATTCCTGCATTATAGGAACCGGTAACCTTATGCACCGCACTGATGATGCCGCCCAGAAGCAATACGTGCAGCAGCGGATGATGCGTGGTAAAGGTTCTGGTAAATACTTCCGTCACCTCTGTCTGCGCATCATAAACAAAAAAGCCCGGATATTCTGCCAGCAGTACCGGAATCTGACACAGGACAAGTCCTCCCCAGACCCGCAGAAAATACGTCCGTGCGGAAAAAGAGGTTTCTTCTGCCCGGCTGCTCTGAAGCTCCGGCTTCAGTTTCCAGCTTTTTTTCACCAGAAGTGTAATGACTGCCGTCAGAAGAAGCACAGCCATGAGGGAATAAGGAGAAGTAAAGTCCACATGGTCCGTCTTCTCCAGCTGCTCTCCCCATACCAGCGCCAGAGAAAGGCATATTGCAAAAAAGCCTGACAGCAGCCAGGCTCTTCGGTTTTCAGTTAAGTGTTGTTTTATCGGCATCCGTTTTACCAATGCTTTCTCTTACCACGTACTGCGGGTTATTGTTCAGTGAAATATAGGCTCTTCCGATATATTCTCCCGCAAGACCCACCATGACCATCAGCATGCCGCCGATAAACATGAGTGCGGACATCAGTGCACTGAAGCCAAGCGGCACACTCGGCACAACAAATTTCTTGATGACCGTATAAATACCGTAGATAAATCCGAATGCGGCAAAGGTTCCGCCGGCCGCAGTCGCGATCCGGAGCGGCTTGATGCTGAATGCGGTAAAGCCGTTGATCCAGAGTCCCAGAAGTTTACCGAAATTATAACCGCTTTCGCCGACTTCTCTCCTTCTGTGTTTCACATCCACGTTGACAATATTGTTCGTCGTCCGGAGCACCAGTCCGATGACATACGGATAGGAACCGGTATATTTGATCATTTCATCCACAACATATCTGCGTGCGGCAAAATAGCTGGAAACATACAGCTCCTTCGGCTTTCCCAGCATGACATGCGCCATCCATTCGTTCATGGCAGAGCCGAGATTTCGCAGGAAGGAATGCTGTTTATGCTGATATCTGGCATATACGACGTCCGCACCCTTTTCAATCGCATACAGGAGCTTGCCGACTTCATCCGCCGGTGTCTGTCCGTCATCATCAAGGCAGACCACAATATCACCTCTGCTTTCGTTCAGCCCTGCCATCAGTGCGGCATGCTGTCCGAAATTTCTGGCCAGATTATAGCCTCTGACTTCCGGATGTTCCTTTGCCAGCTGACAGATCTTCTGCCAGGTTCCGTCCGGTGAACCGTCATTTACCAGAAGGATTTCATAGGTATACTGAATCAATACGGGCATGGCATCCTCAATTTCAAGGATGACGCCTTCAATTGTTTTTTCTGAACGATAACATGGAATTACAAAACTGATCAGACGATCCTGCATCTCACATCACACGCCGCTGTCTGCGACGCCTTTCCTTTATTTTCCGGTGAAGTGAAGCGGGACGGGAAGGCAGCCGGATCCGCCGTCACCACGCTTCCGCTCTCCCGCTTCACTTCATCCGCGTTCCATAGACATTAATATCATATCACGTTCTGTGCCATCGCTGCACGTTACGTTTGGCAGGTCCTGTATTTTATGGAAGCCCGCGTGTTCGTAGCTGCGTCTGGCGGGCACATTGTCGGAAAATACCCGCAGGAATATTTTCTGCAGATGAAGCTGCGCAAAGGCCCAGTCTGTTGCCAGCTGTGCGGTTTCGTTGCCGTAACCCTTTCCTGTGGCATCATCTTCTCCGATGAAGATCCCGTACTCCGCAGTCTGTGCCTCCCGGTCAATGTCACGGTAATACACGCTTCCGACAGGTCTGCGTCCCGGGTTGTTCTCACAGATGATCAGCTGAACAACATCACCTTTCTCCACATGCGTCCTGATCCAGTTCTCATGCGTCTGCGGAGTGAACGGTTCTCTGTATATGAAATTGTCACGGACACGCGGGTTATTGCGCCATCTGACGATCAGCGGCGTATCCTGCCGTGTCATCAGACGAAGCGAAACCTTCTGCCCGGTAATCCACATCGTATCTGTCATTGCATCTCTGCTTTCTTTAACTGATATACCGCAAAGCTTCCGCCCACGGTATCCGTTTTCTGTATACTGATCTGTATTCCCTGCGCCTGGTAATATTTCACAATCCAGGAGGTATCTTCGCCTGCACTTTCAATGAAATACACATGATCCTGCAGAAGCGCACTCTGCATGTCCGTGAACCCGAAGGCCGCATACTTCTGCGTCTGCAGCGGGCTCTTGCAGGCCCATCCGCCCATGATGTCATAATTTTCCAGCGTGTTATCCACGTCTGCAAACATTTTTTCCGAATAGCTGACGGATGAATATACATCCATGAAGTAAAAACTGTCTGCATGTGCCCTGCAGTAGCTGTACATTTCCTGATACGGCGCATTGACCTGCGCTCTCTCCTGCTGCTCTGCCGCAGTAATATGATACGCGGACGGCAGATACACGGCAGCACACACAAGAAGCAGCACCGCAAAAATGCTCCGCATCCGCTGCTGTGCGTTTCCCCGTACCTGCTTCAGAATCAGTCCGCCCAGTACGACCATCTCCATCAGATAAAGCGAGTGGGTAATGCGGATCGGGTCACGCCCGCGGATCAGAATATAGCCCCAGAGCGCAGAATCTGCAGCAAAGAGCAGAAATACCCATAGAACAATCCGGTAACGTGCCCTGCCGGACTGATGCGTATGATCTGTCAGATACAATGCCAGCGCTGCCAGAAACAGCACTGCAGTCAGAAGATTCCACGGTGCATCGGTCTGCGGATATTCAAAGGTCTGCGGCTCTCCCAGATGGTGCAGGCGGTAGATATATGCCTTCAGCGCCGCCTGTGCCTTCTCTGCCAGCGGTTTCTCATCTGCATTATGCGCTGCGGCATAATCTGCAATCTTTCCCATGCAGTCTGCATCAATCTCCTGATCCAG
>CAYMBY010000141.1:0-24737 GCA_964388815.1 uncultured Butyrivibrio sp.
ATTCGTCGAAGACCTCGGCTTCCAGGGCGATCAGGTCGGCGATGGCCTTGCCGGTCTTGTTGTCGTACAGGCGCAGGAGTTTCTTGACGCCCGGGTTCGTGACCTTGGCCGGGTTTTCGGAAATCTTGATCTTGGCGGTAAATTCTTTGTCACCAGGCTTTTTAATAGCGGCAAGTTTGTATACACCACCAAAGGCCGGGTTATCTGATGAAGTGATAAGGTTGGTGCCGACACCCCATGAAGTTACCGTACAGCCCTGTGTTTTTAAACTGTTGATCAGGTATTCGTCAAGGTCGCTGGAAGCGGAAATGATCGCATTTGTAAATCCTGCATCATCTAACATTTTGCGGGCTTTTTTTGACAGATAGGCGATATCGCCACTGTCTAAACGGATTCCAAGAAGTTTGGATGTGATTCCTGCATCACGCATCTCTTTAAATACTTCGATTGCGTGTGGAACACCAGACTTTAAGGTGTCGTAAGTGTCTACTAAAAGGATGCAGGCATCCGGATACATCTTTGCGTAAGTGCGGAAGGCAGTAAGCTCATCCGGGAAGCTCATGATCCAGCTATGTGCGTGTGTTCCCTGTACAGGAATACCATAAAGTTCTCCGGCAAGTACATTAGAAGTTCCGGTACATCCACCGATAACGGCAGCTCTTGCGCCGAGTGTTCCGGCATCCGGTCCCTGTGCGCGGCGAAGACCGAATTCCATGATTCCGTCACCACGTGCTGCATAACAGATCCGTGCAGATTTTGTTGCGATCAGAGACTGATGATTGATGATGTTCAGAATGGCGGTTTCCATCAGCTGCGCCTGCATAATCGGAGCAACGACCTTTACAAGAGGTTCTCTGGGGAAAATGATTGTGCCTTCCGGAATGGCATAGATATCGCCGGTAAAACGGAAATCATGCAGATATTCCAGAAAAGGTTCGGTAAAAATTCCGACAGAGCGCAGATAATCGATATCCTCTTCGGTAAAGCGAAGATTTTTGACATAATCAATTACCTGTTCAAGTCCGGCCATAATGGAATATCCGCCGCCAAACGGATTGATACGGTAAAACGCATCAAAAATAACGGTTTCATTCTGGTTCTTGTTCTCAAAATAGCCCTGCATCATGGTCAGTTCATACAGATCTGTCAGCAGAGTCAGGTTCTGTTTACCCATAATTCTCCTCGTTTCTGTGCGTTGCCGGTGACGGAAGGGCAGACCGCGCATGGATTCATAAAATTATATTGCCAACATTCTACAACTTTTCGGGTGAAAAAGCTATAATGGAGCATATTGAGTAAAAGGAAGGATAAATGCATGCGATTTGTGATTCAGGTGGTTACACAGGCACAGGTAACCGTAGACGATGAAATAAAAGGGAAAATCGGCCGCGGCTTCATGGTATTGATCGGAGTCGGCCATGACGATACCAGGGAGACAGCGGATAAAATGATAAAAAAGCTGATCGCAATGCGTATTTTTGCAGATGAAAACGGGAAGACGAATCTGGCGCTTTCGGATGTGGCAGGGAGTCTTCTTCTGATTTCACAGTTCACCTTATATGCAGACTGCAGACACGGGAACCGCCCGGGATTTACAGACGCCGGTGCACCGGATATGGCACAGGAGCTTTATGAATATGTGATTTCCAGATGCAGGGAACAGGTTCCGGTTGTGGAAAAGGGCGTTTTCGGGGCGGACATGAAAGTGACACTGACCAATGACGGACCGTTTACCATCATTCTGGATTCAGAGGATCTGAAATGAAGGCGGTAAGAAATTTCTGTAAAAAAGAAACCGTGCTGGTGGCAGCCGGGATACTGGCAGTATTGTCCTGCCTGGCAGTTCCGCCGTCGAAAGCATATCTGGGATACATCAATTACCGCGTGCTGGTACTTCTCTTCTGTCTGATGACTGTCGTAGCGGGAGAAATGAAGGCGGGTATGTTCGACCTTCTCAGCGGCAGACTGCTCCGGCATGTCCGCACGATGCGGGGACTTTCTGCAGTGCTGGTCCTGCTGAGCTTTTTCATGAGCATGTTTCTGACCAATGATGTCACACTGGTTACGGTCGTACCGTTTACACTGATGGTATTTCGCAGGATCGATCACAGCATGGAGAACAGATTTCCCAGAATGTTCGTGCTGATCATGGAGACGGTGGCGGCCAATCTCGGAAGTATGCTGACACCGTTCGGGAACCCGCAGAATCTGTATCTGTATGCCAGATATGACTATCATATGGGACAGTTTATCCGGATCATGCTGCCATATACGGCAGTATCTCTCGTGCTGGTCCTTGCAGCAACACTTCTGATGAAGCGTGAGCGCGTAATCTGTACGGCGGATCCGGAAAAGCAAAGCCGCAGGCTTGAAGTAAAGGGCTTTGTCTGCTATCTCGTCCTGTTTCTCTTCTGTATTCTTTCTGTAGCAAGGCTGCTGGATTACCGGATACTTCTGGTCATTGTTTTTACTGCAGTACTGATACTGGACCGCAGACTGCTTACACAGGTGGATTATTCCCTGCTTCTGACCTTTGTATTCTTTTTTGTTTTCATTGGAAATGTGGGAAAGATCGGGATGATCAGGCAGGTTCTGGAGAATTTCATGAACGGAAGAGAACTGCTGACGGCAATCATCACATCGCAGTTTGTCAGCAATGTACCTGCAGCCATTCTGCTGTCGGGATTTACACAAAATGGCAGGGCGCTGGTAATCGGTACCAATCTGGGAGGGCTTGGAACGCTGATCGCGTCCATGGCGAGCCTGATTACCTACAAATTCTATGCGGCGGAAAAAGAGAGCAGCAAAAAGAAATATCTTCTTTATTTCACTGCGGTGAATCTGGTGTTTCTGGTTCTGCTGTATCTGCTGTCCTTTTTTCTTCGATAAATTCTTCCACCTGTTTCAGGTGGTCCATATTGCGTCTTGCGTCTCCCTTCTGCATTTCCTTACGATATGCGGAGGGAGATACCGTTTTTTCCTGACGGAAAGCTTTGGAAAAGACCATCGGATCGGAATAACCGCAGGAAATGGCGATACTTTCAATCGGAAGTTTGGTCAGCTGCAGAAGTTCCACGGCCTTGGCGATGCGGAATGACGTCAGATACTGCTGCGGTGACATGCCGATTGCCTTCTGGAACAGAGTATAAAGATAACTGCGATTGACGCAGACATACGCGGCGACATCAGTAATCCGGATGGGATTGTAATAATTGCCGCGGATAAAGGATACCGCCTTCTGGACATAATTGTTGGCACTTGCGGGATCATTTTTTTCTGTAATGGCACTGCTGGCAATAACGGACAGAAAGAGGTTCAGCTGTCCGTTCCGTTCCAGAACATCGGCAACGCTGAAGGTGTTATGCTCCATCATGTCATGGACGATCTCGTATATGCGGTCGGAGCAGTCACTGCGGAAAACGGGCTGCTGCAGGGAAAGCCCCAGCTGGGATACAATCTGCCCTGCCTGACTGCCGCCAAAGCCGACCCAGACGTAGGTCCACGGATCTTCAGCATCAGCTTCATAATAGACCAGCTCTTCCGGCGTAATCAGGAATCCGTAGCCGGCTTCGAGCGGATATTCTTTCCCGCCGATGGAAAAGCGGCCTTTTCCGCTGATGATAAAATGAATCATATAGTGCGGCTTGATCGCCGGACCGAATGAATGGTGCGGAAGTGTCTGCGACAGTCCGCAGTAGGTAACGTAAAGGCTTGCAGATTCTTCTTCCGTAAATTCCAGTTTATAGGCTTTTTCCATGAGACTCTCATTCTGTACGCGAAGGCGCGCACGGCATTTTCTGTGAGCAATCCGGCAAATGAGTGTATGACTGATTTGTCCTAAGACTTATTTTATGATGCAAAGAGACGACAATCAAGAAAAGACATCTTATTTTTTTACATCAGCCGGTTTAACGGGGCTATTTTGTGAGTTTTTCTCATTTAACTTTGAATTCTTTACCCTTATCATGAAATAAGGTACAATGTAAAATACGTGAGAACTCATTTCAGATGAAGAGGAATGGATATGAATATGAAAGATGTCTGCGATGCCGGAAGTGATATTTTAAATGCTGTGGCAGATGCAGTGGAAACACAGAATTACAGTAACCTGAATACAACAATCCGTAACCGTGTGTCGGATCTGTCTGTCGGAATCTCCAAAAGTGTTTCGGACGGAGCGGCGAAAATGGCGGATAAGGCGGACGAGCTGGGGAAAAAGTACGGGCAGAGTACGCAGCAGAGCATAAAATACAGCAGCGTGCAGTTCGGAAAAACGAAGATTAAAAAGGTACAGTTTGGTAACAATGGGCAGAATATGGCGTCATCCGGGGAGTTCAGTACAGTAGAACCGCAGAATGCACCGCCTGCTTCTTATTTTGCCAGAAGAAGGATCAGCAGGCTTAATTCCATCGGGATGATCATTGCCGGGATACTGGGACTGATGTTTGTAACATTCCTGCTGTATGTACTGGGTATCATCCTGAAGTTCTCCGGAAGCGGGATTAATAGCGCAGTAGCGACCGGCGGAGCAGCTGTCTTTGTTGCTTCAGGCGTAGGGTTTTCGTTGCTGCTGGGGAAGGGAATTTCGCTGAACCATCTGATTGAGCGTTATTACCGCTATGCGGAGCTGGTAGGAAGTTCGGAGTTCTTTTCCATAAAGGATCTGTCACAGAAGGCCGGCAGGGAAGAGAGCAACGTCAGAAAAGATCTGAAGAAGATGATGAAGAGAAAGATGATTGATGCCAGAATGGATGACAGCGGGACAACCGTGATGCTGACAGATCAGGCTTATGAGCAGTATATGAGCGCAGAAAAGAGCCGCATGGAACGGGAAGCACTCGCGCAGAAGAATCAGAAGGAACTGGATCAGGCAGCACTTTCGGATGATGTAAAGGCAATTCTGCAGGATGGAAATGCGTATCTGAAAGAGGTGCGCAGGCTCAATGATCTGATTCCGGATACGGATGAAATGTCCACAAAGCTCTATCAGCTGGAGGATATCATGAACCGGATCTTTGACAGAGTCAGAAAAGAGCCGCAGAATGCGCAGAATCTGCGAAAGTTCATGACCTATTATCTGCCGACAACACTTAAACTTCTGAATGCCTATGTGGATCTGGACAAACAGCCGGCAGCAGGGGAGAACATCCTGCAGACAAAAAAAGAAATTAAAGATACAATGGATACAATCAATGACGCGTTTGAAAAACTTCTGGACAGCCTGTTTCAGGATGTTGCATGGGATATTTCCTCTGACATTTCAGTTATGAAGACCATGATGGCACAGGACGGACTGACAGAACAGAAAAAGTAATTCCGGAGGGAAACAGGAGGAATGGAAATGGATTTTAAGGAAGAAACACCCACACTGACATTTGGTCTGCCGACAGAAAACGAAGCGAAGGCAGTGCCGGAAACAGCTGCACAGACAGCTGAGACAACGGATAAAGAAGCGGAGCTGACGCCGGAAGAAATGCAGAAGGTGGATGCATTTGCAGAGCAGATCAATCTGACCGATTCACAGGCCATTATGAATTATGGCGTCGGTACACAGAAGAAGATGGCTGACTTTTCCGAGAAGGCAATTGATAATGTGCGGACCAAGGACATGGGAGAAGTCGGAGATATGCTGACGTCTCTTGTCACACAGCTCAAGGACTTTGATGTTGAAGAAGACAACAAGGGCATCATGTCGATTTTCAGAAAGGGAAACAATCGTGTCAATGCGCTGAAGGCCAAATACAGCAAGGTCGAGACGAATGTAAGCACGATTTCCGGAGAGCTGGAAAAGCACCAGATCCAGCTGATGAAGGATGTGGAGCTTCTCGACAGAATGTATGCACTGAACCTTGATTATTATAAAGAACTGTCAATGTATATCATTGCCGGCAAAAAGAAACTGCAGCAGGCAAGGGAAAAGGATCTGGTCAGACTGCAGCAGAAGGCAAGACTGTCAGGACTTCCGGAAGATGCACAGGCCGTGAAGGATCTGGCTGCACAGTGTGACCGTTTTGAAAAGAAGATCTATGATCTTGAACTGACCAGAACCGTTGCCATGCAGACAGGGCCGCAGATCCGCATGGTGCAGAGTTCAGATACCATGATGGCAGAGAAAATCCAGTCCACCATTGTCAATACCATTCCGCTGTGGAAGAATCAGATGGTTATCGCAATCGGAATTGAACATTCCACGCAGGCAGCAAAGGCAGAACGTGAAGTAAACGACATGACCAATGCGCTGCTTCGTAAGAATGCTGATGCACTTAAGAGCGCAACGGTTGCAACAGCAAAGGAATCCGAACGCGGTATCGTGGACATGGAAACACTCAAGCATACCAATGAAACGCTGATTTCCACATTGGATGAAGTTATGGCGATTCAGAAAGACGGCAAGGAAAAGAGACATGCCGCCGAGGCAGAGCTGCAGGGAATTGAGAGCGAGCTCAAGCAGAAACTGCTGCAGGCTTCAGAAGCATAACACGGGAAATCGTGATGAAAGGCAGGGCGCCGGTGGGCACCCTGCCTTTTGTATTGTTTGACAACATTTTGACAGGTATTGAAAACAAAGATATATGGAAGAATCAGGTCTTTGGGAGTAGTATATTCTTATCAGATAAAAACATATCATGCAGTTGCATCAATTGCAGATCACATGATGTGGGTGTCAAAAGTACCTTTTGACACCCATGACGTCACGAATTGCTCCGCCCCAAAGGGCTCCCGCAATTCTAAAATCATTTGGAATCCGCTCTACGAGCTACTTCCTCATGATTTTGCGTGTCCAGGGTCAAAACGCTCTTCCTGCAAGCAGGAACGCTTTTTGACTTTTGACACTTACGTCATCACATTGGGATGTTACAAAGGGTCAAGACGTCCGCAGGCGGACGCAGAAAGGTATGAACGATGATCGATCAGAAAATGAAAACAGCAGTACTGGAAGGATTTGAGAAGACATTCGGAAAGCAGGAGGGCACAAAAGCGTATTTTGCACCGGGACGTGTGAACCTGATCGGAGAGCACACAGATTATAACGGCGGGCATGTTTTCCCCTGCGCACTGACCATCGGAACCTATGGCGCTGCACATAAAAGAACGGACAGACAGCTTCGTTTTTACTCCATGAATTTTGAAAAGCTGCCGGTAAAGGACACTTCACTGGATGATCTGGTTCCGTCTGAGGATGCCGGATGGACCAATTATCCCAAGGGAGTCATCTGGGCATTTGAGAAGCGTGGCTTCAAACTGCCCTGCGGTTTTGACATGGTTATTTACGGCAATATCCCGAACGGATCAGGCCTGTCGTCTTCTGCATCACTGGAAGTGCTGACCGGATTTATTCTCCGTGATCTGTACGGATTTGATGTAACAAATCAGGATCTGGCACTGATCGGACAGTATTCAGAAAATAATTTCAACGGAATGAACTGCGGAATCATGGACCAGTTTGCCGTTGCCATGGGTAAGGAAGATAATGCGATTTTCCTTGATACGGCAGATCTTTCGTTTGAATATGCACCGATTCATCTGGACGGTGCCAAGATTGTCATTGCCAATACCAATAAGAAGCATAAACTGACGGATTCCCAGTACAATGCAAGACGCAGCGCATGTGAAGAAGCACTTGCAGAAATGCAGAAGGAAGTAAAGATCAGAGGACTCGGAGATCTTTCCGTGGAGGAGTTTGAAGCACATAAGGATGCCATTAAGGATCCTGACCGCAGACAGAAGGCAAAGCATGCGGTATATGAGAATCAGCGTACCATTGAAGCGGTAGCAGCGCTGAAAGCAGGAGATATCAGACATTTCGGAGAACTGATGAATGCATCTCATGTTTCACTTCGTGATGATTATGATGTAACAGGTATTGAGCTTGATACACTGGCAGAAGAGGCATGGAAGATTCCGGGTGTTATCGGTTCGAGAATGACAGGCGGCGGTTTCGGCGGCTGCACAGTTTCCATTGTTGAGGACGGTGCAATTGATGCGTTCAAGAAACAGGTCGGAGAAGCATACAAAGAGAAGATCGGCTATGACTGCACGTTCTACACGGTAGAGATCGGCGGCGGTCCGGCAGTGATCTGACCGGAAATGAAATTTTGCTTTTGTTTTGCAGGAGGTATGGAAATACAATGACAGAAAATATTCAGGATGCAGTGACAGAACTGGTTGCCTATGCATTAAGAACCGGGCTGATTGCGCATGAGGACATCATATATGCAGTGAACTGCGTGATCAGAGAGCTGGGACTTGATACATATGAAGGAGAGGAAGCAGCTGTTACAGACTGTGCGCAGAAGATTCCGGATCAGGAGCTTGATGACGGAACCTGGCTGGAAAGAACGCTTAAGATAATGGATGATTATGCCTGTGCAAACGGCATCTGTGAAAGCGACAGCGTGGTATACAGAGATCTTTTCGATACCAGACTGATGGGTGTTCTGACGCCAAGACCGAGTGAAGTGATCTGCAGATTCAGGCAGTTATATCAGGAAGATCCGCAGAAGGCAACGGATTTCTATTATGATTTTGCCAGAAATACAGATTATATCAGAAGATATCGTATTTCAAAGGATCTGAAGTGGGTAACAAAGACACCTTACGGAGATCTGGATATTACGATCAATCTTTCCAAGCCGGAAAAAGATCCGAAGGCAATTGCGGCAGCAAGAAATGCAAAGCAGAGCGGCTATCCGAAATGTCAGCTGTGCCGTGAAAACGAAGGATATACAGGCAGAGTGGATCATCCGGCCAGGGAGAATCACAGAGTGATTCCGGTTACCATCCAGAATTCACAGTGGGGTTTTCAGTATTCCCCCTATGTTTATTACAATGAGCACTGTATTGTGTTTAATTCACAGCATATTCCGATGAAGATCGAGCATGGAACCTTCTGCAAGCTGTTTGATTTTGTAAAGCAGTTTCCGCATTACTTTGTCGGTTCCAATGCGGATCTTCCGATTGTCGGCGGTTCCATCTTAAGCCATGACCATTTCCAGGGCGGACATTATGAATTTGCCATGGCGAAGGCGCCGGTGACGAGGAACTTTACGGTAAAGGGTTTTGAGGATGTGAAGGCCGGTATCGTGAAGTGGCCGATGTCTGTCATCAGACTTTCAGGACCTGATACAGAGCGGATTATCGCACTGGCAGATGTGGTGCTGACAAAGTGGCGTTCATACACGGATGAGGCGGCATTTATTTTTGCAGAGACAGACGGTACACCGCATAATACGATTACACCGATTGCCAGAAAGCGCGGTGAGAATTATGAACTGGATCTGGTGCTTCGCAATAACATAACCACAAAGGAGCATCCGCTTGGGGTATTCCATCCGCATGCACAGCTGCATCATATCAAGAAGGAAAATATCGGACTGATCGAAGTCATGGGGCTTGCCGTACTTCCTGCAAGATTAAAGGGAGAAATGGCAGTGCTGAAGAAGGCGATGCTGGATGGAACGGACATCAGATCCAATCCGGAGATTGAAAAGCATGCAGACTGGGTAGATACATTCAGCCCAAAATATGATCATATTGATGCAGGCAATATTGATAAAATCCTGCAGGATGAAATCGGAGAAGTCTTCATGCATGTGCTTGAAGATGCCGGAGTATATAAACAGACGCAGGAAGGTCAGAAGGCGTTTGACAGATTCACACAGACATTGGCATAATGATGATAATTCTTATACAGGCGGCAGAATTGCCGCCTGTTGCAGTATAGGAAAGGGAAAGAGCGGAGGAATCATTATGGTCAGAAAAACAGCAAAACTGGAAGCACGGGTAACGGAAGTATTAAAGCGGCTGGATGCCGAATACGGTGCGGATACGAAATGCTATCTGATGCATGAGAATGCCTGGCAGCTGCTGATTGCTACGATTCTGAGTGCGCAGTGCACGGACGCCCGTGTGAATATGGTGACACCGGGTCTTTTTCGGAAATATCCTTCGGTACAGGCTTTTGCAGATGCGGACATCAGGGAACTTGAACAGGATATTCATTCCATCGGGTTCTATCACAGCAAGGCGAAAAATATCATTGCATGCTGTAAAATGCTGGCGGAAGTCTATCATGGAGAAGTGCCGCGTACAATTGAAGAACTGACGCTTCTGCCGGGAGTCGGCCGTAAGACGGCAAATGTGATCCGGGGGAATATTTTTGAAGATCCCAGTATTGTGGTGGATACACATGTGAAGAGAATTTCAAAACGGCTGGGATTTACGGATGCAGATGATCCGGCAAAGGTGGAACAGGACCTGATGAAGATTCTGCCGAGAGAGAACTGGATCAGATATAATATCCAGATCATTTATCTGGGACGTACGATCTGCAAGGCGCCGACGCCCAGATGCGAAGAATGTTATTTGAAGGATATCTGTCCTTCCTCTTCCAGCAGATCCTGAAGATACTGCAGAATCGGTGTTTTGCTGAGAGAACGGAGCTTTGATGCTGTTTCTGTCATAGATCCGATCCGTTCGCGGAATTCTTCTTCCGAAAGAGAAAGCCGGCTCTGGTAGAGTCTTGCAAGAAGCCGGTAGGAGGCTTGGATATCCGTGCCCGTACTGAGCGCGAATTCAAGAACAGTCGCGGCTTCTGTGTAATATGCGGCATCAAAAAGTATCTGCGCCCATTTCTGCAGTGTGCATACTAGCGTTGTATAATTCTGATCATAAGCGCTCAAGGGCGTAATATTGGCGGTTCCGTACATGAGTTTGAGGTCTGTGTTGGATATTCCGGTCAGATTGACGATCTTTTCTCCGGAAAGTTCTTTCAGAACCGTTTCACATTCTGAAACCTCGGGCTGATCAGTAAGCACGCCGAAAGGAAGCTTATCCATGGGAATTGAAATATAGTCAAGGCCGTCCAGACTTTTTTTCCTGACGGAATTGGACATGATTTCTTTTTCCCAGTAGCTTTTTTCGAGTTTTCCCTTCTTTATGGCAATGCGGTGAAGGGTAAAGTTCAGCCATATGACAAAGTAGATAAAAGTTGCAAGAACCAGAAAATTCATCTATAATATCCTTTCAGTATCCGGGGTTTTTTCGAAGTTTTTGCTGAAAGTATAAGGAGTAAGCGCATGTTTAACATGAACAGTAAAAGAAAAAGAGTCATTGCGTCAGTGATCATCGTGATTCTGGTACTGGCGATGGTGGTACCCATGGTTGCCGAACTGGTGATCTGAAATATCGGGCCGGCGCTGTGCGTACACGATAATGATAACATATTTTAAAAGGGTTGTTTCAGGTAAGAGAGGATTTTATGAAAAAATTTGTCATGGGTCTGATGCTGGCAGGAGCAATAGCTCTGCTGGCACCTGCGGGAACAGCAAAAGCTGCGGGGACGAACCAGACAGTGCCGAACGGAGTGTCCATCGGCAGTATCGATGTTTCAGGAATGACGGCTGATGAAGCCAGGTCTGCAGTTGAAAACTACATTGATGGAATCAAAAATGCGACCGTAACATTGCATGGGAGAACTGCAGATCAGACAGTTACAATGACTGCCGGAGATCTGGGACTGACATGGACCAATCCGGAAATTGTGGATGATGCGGTTTCACTTGGACAGAAAGGAAACGTGGTTCAGCGCTATAAAGATCTGAAGGATGCGCAGAATGTGGGTAAAAAGCTGGATCTGGAGTATGCACTTGACGATACGGTGCTGACACAGGTACTGGAAGATCAGTGTGCAGCATTTAATGTTGCAGCACAGAACTATGGACTGACCAGAGAAAACGGCGCATTCAAGGTAATCGGAGGAACTACCGGTTATCAGGTCAATGAAGCCTCTTCACTGAAAACAATTCAGGATTATGTGGCAAAGGACTGGAATCTGGGAAACTGTGATATCAACCTGGTGATTGATGAGCAGCAGCCTGAGGGAAACCAGGAAGATCTTCTGAAAGTAAAGGATGTACTGGGAACCTATACGACAAGTTATGCTTCATCCGGAAGTGCAAGGTGTGCCAATGTGGAAAACGGATGCAGGCTTGCAAGCGGTAAGACAGTATATCCGGGAGAGGAATACTCTGTACTTGATAATATTACTCCCTTTACTGCGGACAATGGTTATTATCCGGCAGGATCCTATTTAAAGGGTGTGGTTGTGGAGAGCATCGGCGGAGGAATCTGCCAGGTATCCACAACATTATATAATGCAGTACTCCGTGCGGAGCTTAATGTTACAGAGCGATATAATCATTCCATGATCATTAATTATGTGGATCCTTCTGCAGATGCCGCGATTGCAGAAAACGGCGGTAAGAATTTCAAATTTGTCAATAATACGAAATATCCGATTTATATCGATGGCTCGACTTCCGGAAAGCAGATTACCTTTACGATTTATGGTGTGGAAACGAGACCTGCAAATCGTAAGGTTTCCTTTGAAAGCGAGACACTTTCCACAACAGCACCGGGTGCAGACAGCTTTGTTACAGATGCATCGCAGCCGGTCGGGTATGTACATGTGCAGGCGGCACATGAAGGAATCAAGGCACAGCTGATCAAGGTTGTCACAGTGGATGGTGCGGAACAGAGCAGAGAAGCAATCAACAGCAGCAATTATCAGATGGTGCCGAGGATCGTGACAGTAGGTACCGGATCAGCAGATGCAAATACACTGGCGCAGCTGAATGCGGCAATTGCAACAGGCAGTATGGATACGGTTAAGGCAGTTGCATCGACACTTGCAGCGCAGATTGCGGCAGGTACGACAACAGCCGATGCCCAGGCGGCGGCAGCGCAGGCAGCAGCGGCGGCTCAGGCACAGGCAGTGGCAGCAGCCCAGGCGGCAGCGGCGGCCCAGGCAGCAGGACAGGCAGCTTCCGTTCCGGCTACAACGGGTACGGATACGGCAGTACCGGCTCAGTAAATATAAACAGCATGGAGCAGACATGAGAATCGGAAAAGTAACAGAGAACGTGTTGAAACGTTCGGTATTCAAACTCCATAAGGTTAAAAAAGATCAGGAAAGCGCAGCTGTGGGGACAGACTGCGCTGTTTTTATAAATAAAGAGAATCAGAATGACGAAAATGCAGTGATTTTATCCTCGGTAAGCCCGGTTACTGTAAATACGACACATGCCGGCAGGTATGCGGTCGCGGGTGCGGCGAATAATCTGCTTTGTCAGAATGTACGGCCGGATATGATCACATTGCAGATTCTGCTGCCGGAGAATGCGGAAGAACCGGTAATCAAACAGATCATGAAGGATGCGGCAGAACAATGTGCTGCATACGATACATACATAGCAGGCGGTCATACAGAAGTGACAACAGCGGTCAGCAGACCGCTCGTTACGGCGGCAGCGACAGGACATGCAGTCCGTCCGGTATCCTTTGCCTGCAGTCAGGCAGCTGCCGGCCAGGATCTGATTCTGACGAAGTGGATCGGACTTGAGGGAACGGCAATGCTGGCGGAAGAGAAAGCACAGGAGATCTGCAGCAGATATCCTGCACATATGGTGGAAGAAGCAGCGCACTTTATGAATTATCTGTCTGTTGCTTCTGAGGCAGCAGTCGCCGCGAAGTCCGGTGCGAGCGCCATGCATGACATTTCCGGAGGCGGAGTTTTCGCTGCTTTGTGGGAAATGGCTGAGGGTGCAGGAACCGGACTGGAAGTCGACCTTAAGAAAATTCCTGTGAAACAGGAAACCATCGAGATATGCGAATTTTTCGAAATCAATCCCTATCAGCTGATTTCAGGAGGCTCCCTTCTGATTGCAGCAGAGGACGGTAAGGAGATGGTACGAAAACTGCAGGAAGAAGGAATCCCGGCAGTCGTGATCGGAAGGCTGACAGATGGAAATGACAGAATCATTATCAATGAAGAGGAAACAAGGTATCTTGAGATGCCGCAGGCCGATGAGATACACAGAGTTCTCGGGTAAAAGAAAACCGGCTGATACTGATAAATCAGAAAGGAAAAAATAATATGGCAATCAGAGAACAGATTTTGACAATTATAGAAAAGAACAGCCGTATTGATGTACATGAAATGGCAGTTCTGCTGGGTGCGGAGGAAATTGATATTGCGAATGAACTTCGCGCACTGGAAGAGGAAGGTATTATCTGCGGATATCACACCATGATCGACTGGTCGAAAACATCAATCGAAAAGGTCATGGCCCTGATTGAAGTCCGTGTAACGCCGCAGAGAGGACTTGGCTTTGACAGTATTGCGGAGCGGATCTATAAGTATCCGGAAGTGACAAGTGTATATCTGATGTCCGGCGGATTTGATCTGATGGTAATTCTGGAAGGCAAGTCACTGCAGGAAGTTGCAGGTTTTGTCACAAATAAGCTTTCCACATTGGATACGGTCCTGAGTACGGCAACACACTTCATTCTGAAGAAGTATAAGGATCACGGAACCATTCTGACCAAAAAATATGAAGATACGAGGGAGAAGATCACACCATGAGAAATCCGTTAGCTGATAAGGTGACAACAATCAAGCCATCCGGAATTCGTAAGTTCTTTGATATCGTACAGGAAATTGATGATGCAATCTCACTCGGTGTCGGCGAACCTGATTTTGATACGCCGTGGCATATCCGGGATGAAGGCATTTATTCCCTGGAAAAGGGCAGAACGTTTTATACGTCCAATTCCGGACTGAAAGAACTCAGAACAGAAGTATGTAATTATTTAAAACGCAGCCAGGGAGTGACCTACGACCAGGCAACGCAGGTGTTTATTACAGTCGGAGGTTCTGAAGCCATTGACCTTGCGATGCGGGCGATGGTAAATCCCGGAGATGAAGTACTGATTCCCCAGCCCAGCTATGTGTCCTATGAACCATGTGCGATACTGGCAGATGCGAAACCGGTGATCATCAATCTTAAAGAAGAAAATGAATTTCGCCTTACACCGCAGGAAATTCTGGAAAAGGTGACCGATAAGACCAAGCTTCTGGTGCTTCCCTATCCGAATAATCCGACCGGGGCAATCATGGAGAAAAAGGACCTGGAAGCAATTGCGAAGGTGATCATTGAAAAGGATCTTTTCGTTATTACGGATGAAATATATGGAGAACTGACCTATAACGGAAAGCACACTTCCATCATATCGCTTCCGGGAATGCAGGAACGTACCATTCTGATCAACGGATTTTCAAAGGCGTATGCCATGACAGGATGGAGACTCGGCTATGCATGCGGACCGAAGGAAATTATCGGACAGATGATCAAAATTCATCAGTTTGCAATCATGTGCGCACCGACGACCAGTCAGTATGCGGGCGTTGAGGCACTCCGGAACGGAGATGAGGACGTGGCCATGATGCGGGAAGAGTATAATCGCAGAAGACGTTATCTCCTGAATGAGTTTAAGGAAATGGGACTGCAGTGTTTTGAACCGTATGGTGCATTCTATGTTTTCCCGTGCATCAGACAGTTTGGAATGACCAGTGACGAATTTGCAACAAGGCTGCTGAGAGAGGAAAAGCTTGCAGTGGTTCCGGGAACGGCGTTTGGGGACTGCGGAGAAGGATATATCCGTATTTCCTATGCATATTCTCTGGAGGATCTGAAGAAGGCAATGGAGAGGCTTCGCAGATTCATTGCGGATATTTCAGCAAAATAAAGTCAGGACAGAAAAAGAGCCTGCAGAAGCATGGAATGTGAAATGCTTCTGCAGGCTCTTTTGTGACTGAAATAGTAAATTCAGTTTTCAACACGTGTATCAAACAGATTTGATTCAAACAGTCTGTTATAGCCCTGCCATCCGGGTTCGGAGGCGCGGTTCAAAACTTCGGTAAAGGTTTCGATTCTGGCATCAGCATTGTCTGCAAGGTTCAGTGCAACAGCTTCCACGAGTGCCGGCTTTTTGGGAGAACCGTATTCAAATTCTCCGTGATGCGCCAGAATACAGTGCTGCAGCTCCTGGCTCAGGAGTACAGGGAAGCCGTCAATGTCATGCATCTTTTCTGCTACCATCTGTGTTCCCATGACGATGTGACCAAGGAACTGACCGTCATCTGTGTAATCATTCGTCGGGAAAAGAGAAAGCTCTTTTGTTTTACCGATGTCATGGCAGATTGCAGCAGTGATCAGAAGATCCCGGTTCAGTACGGGATAGACACTGCAGAAATAATCACACATTTTAGTTACGCCGAGCGTATGCTCGAGAAGACCGCCGACAAAACCGTGATGGACACTTTTGGCAGCGGAAGACTGACGGAATGCCTTGATGAAAGCTTCATCCTGCAGGAAAAATTCTTCAAGAAGCTGTTTCAGATACTGATTCTGAACCGTACCGATCATTGCCAGAAGATCTTTATACATTTCATCATTGTTTTTTGAAGATACCGGCAGGTACAGAGAAGGATCATATTCGCCTTCACGGCAGACACGTGCACGCTTGATATTGAGCTGAAGTGCGCCGTTAAAGCTTGTTACCTCTCCGAAAATATCCACATAGTCAAGTGAATCAAATTCATCAATCCCCTCACTGTTTGGTTCCCATACTTTTGCATCAATACTTCCGGTGCGATCCTGAAGAATGACGTTGTCATAGGTTTTTCCGTTTTTGGTTGTGGCAGACTGTTTATATTTACACAGATAGATATCTGAGATTCTGTCGCCCTGTTTCAAGTCACTGATAAATTTCATAAAACTGTCCCCTTCTGTTATGAATCTGACTTACTGGATCCCAGTGTTACGTTCAGATTCATTCTTGTATAGTCATCCGGCCCCTGACGCATGATTACAAGTCTGATTTCATCATCCGGTTTGTGGCTCAGAAGATCATCAATCAAATCATCATATCCCGAAACTGTGCTGCCGTCAAAGGAAATAATTACATCGCCGCTCTGGATTCCGGCTTCCATTGCAGGTGATTTCATTTCAATCTGCGTAATATAGGCACCTTTGGGAATATCCGTATCGTCACTGACATAATCAGGAACATCTGTGCCGTGAACGCCGAGGTATGCATATTCAGTTCCGTTGGACAGTGTTGCAATCAGTGTTTTCAGCTCAGTGATTCCGTAGGCGGAAACCTGATTGGTATAATTATCATTATTGTAGGTCATATTGATGATGCCGATGACCTGTCCGGTCAGATTGACCAGTGCGCCGCTTCCGGACGGACTGCCGTAAATATTGGTAGACAGAAGTCTGTAGGCGGAGTCGCGAAGATCCAGAATTCTGGATCCGGAGGTAATCATGCCATAACAGATTGAACCCTGAATTCCGGTAGGACTTCCGATGGCAATGACCGGAATGCCGGCGAGAGAGGCGGAATCAGAACTGCCAAGATCAGCGGTGGCAATGGCACTTTTGGTATCCTTGGTGATAGCGGTGTTCTGGATGGAAAGGATGCAGAGCCCTGTGGTGGCATCCTTCATTTTGAGCTTTGCCTTTACCGTGGTATTGTTGCAGAAAGTGACCTGAATGGAATCTGCTTTCTGAATGGCGGAAACATTGACGAGAACCAGCGTTTCCGTGCCGTTGTCAGCAACAATCAGACCGGATTCGCTGCCGCTCTTTTCATAGGCATCATTGATCCAGTCAGTATCGGAGGTGACGCCGGTTACGGTTACGATGGACTTGGAAGCCTCAACTGCAGTTTTATGCAGGGAAGTGTACATTTCCGAGTAATCAGAGGCATCGAAGGAATAGGAACTGATAGCCTGCTGAACTTCTTTTTCTGTGGAAACCTCGGCACTGTACTGCGCGCTTGCAGCAGCCTGCGCTTCAATTGCCGCTTCATTTGCATACATCTGTTCCGGCTGAAGCTCATCACTGGCGCTTTCTTCCGGGAAAGAAACAGTTTTCGGCTTTTCTTCCGGATAAAGTGCGTTGTTAATGACCGGTTCCAGAATCAGAAAGGTGATGCAGGCAACCAGCCCGAACACGGCAGCAAGAGAAACCGTGATGATGGTCCTCCGGAGAAGCTTTTTCCGGTTAATCGGACGCTGTTTGATTTTTTCCCTCATAAATTCAGTATTGGCAAGCGGGCTGGCCTCAGAAGATGCTTCCGGTGCCGGTTTCTGGTCGATATCTTTTTTATCCTGTGAGTCTGACATGTGAATTCCCCATTTCTGTTTCTCTTAAGAGAAGATATATCAGTAACAAGTATAACATATTTTTTTCTGTTTCGACCCCTAATGTTAGCCTTGCAGGCGCTGGTCATCCTTCTGTGAAAATGGTATGATAATGAGGATATTATTGATGAATCAAACACTAAAGGATTATGCGCGAAAATGAATCAGAAAGTATTACATGTTCTCGAATATGATAAAATAATCAGCCACCTTGCAGAACTGGCATCATCAGTTCCGGGACAGGAGCTGTGCAGAAAACTGATACCGGCAACGGATCTTGCGGTCATCAGACAGGGACAGCAGCAGACGTCAGATGCGCTGGCACGGATATTTCAGAAGGGTTCCACTTCATTCGGAAGCAATACCGATATGTCAGGTCTGATCAAGGCACTGAAAATCGGAGGTTCGCTTGATGCGGGAGAACTGCTGCGGATTGCTGATCTTCTGGATAATGTGAACCGTGTGAAGACTTATGGAAGAAGGGAAAGAGATGATGATCAGGCTGACAGTCTGACACCTTATTTTGATGCACTTGAACCGCTGACACCTGTGATCAGTGAAATCAGAAGATGCATCATTTCGGAAGATGAAATCAGTTCCGATGCAAGTCCTGCACTTCGCCACGTCAGACGGGGCATCATGCTGACCAATGACCGGATTCATGAACAGCTGGGCAAGATGGTCAACGGTTCCATGAGGACCTATCTGCAGGATGCAGTCATCACCATGCGTGATGACAGATACTGCCTTCCGGTGAAGTCAGAATATAAGTCGCAGTTCGGCGGCATCGTTCACGATCAGTCTTCTACCGGATCGACACTGTTTATTGAGCCTGCGGCAATTGTAGAACTGAATAACAAAATGAGAGAGCTGCATCTTCAGGAAAAAGCGGAAATTGAACTGGTACTGGCATCCTTAAGTACACAGGCAGCAGATCATGCAGCTGTTATTGCAGAAGACCAGAAGCTGATGACTACGCTTGATTTCATCTTTGCAAAGGCTTCTCTGGCACTGGAACAGAATGCAACCACGCCGGTATTTCTGGAGGATCATTCTTTTCACATCCGTAAGGGAAGACATCCGCTCATTGACAAAACAAAAGTAGTTCCGATCGACGTTTATGCCGGTCAGGACTTTGACATGCTGATCATTACCGGTCCCAATACCGGTGGTAAGACGGTTACGCTTAAAACGGTCGGACTTCTGACACTGATGGGACAGGCCGGGCTTGCGATTCCGGCGGGAGACCGTTCAGAACTGTCTGTATTTGAAGAAGTCTATGCCGATATCGGAGATGAACAGAGCATTGAACAGAGTCTGTCCACCTTCTCTTCTCATATGACGAATACCGTTACGATTCTGGAACAGGCCAATGAGAATTCACTTTGCCTGTTTGATGAACTTGGTGCCGGAACAGATCCGACAGAAGGCGCCGCACTGGCGATTTCCATTTTGAATGATCTGCATCAGAGAGGAATCCGTACACTGGCCACCACGCATTACAGTGAGCTGAAGGTATACGCGCTGACAACGCCGGGCGTACAGAATGCCAGCTGTGAATTCGATGTGGAATCTCTGCGTCCGACCTACAGACTGCTGATCGGTATCCCCGGTAAGAGTAATGCATTTGCCATATCCTCCAAACTGGGACTTCCGGACCGGATCATTACGGCAGCCAGAGAACAGATCAATCAGGATGACAAACGCTTTGAGGATCTGCTGACAGATCTTGAGAAGAGCCGTGTTACCATAGAAAAAGAACGCCTTGAGATTGAAAGCTACAAGGCAGAAGCTGAGAAGCTGAAATCCCAGCTGGAAACCAAACAGGAAAAACTGGATCAGTCCAGAGACCGGATTCTGCAGCAGGCAAATGAAGAGGCCAGAACCATTCTGCAGGAAGCCAAAGATGTGGCGGATGAAACGATCAGAACCTTCCATAAGGCCGGACCGAATGCATCCATGCAGGATCTGGAGCGTGCCAGAACAAAGGTTAATAAGAAAATTTCAGAAAAGAACGAAAAACTGTCCGTATCCGGGAAGACACAGGCGTCACATCCGCTGCTTAAGGCATCACAGCTGCGTCTCGGAGATTCGGTTCGTATCGTTTCCATGGGGCTTAAGGGAACGGTCAGTTCCATGCCGGATAAAAGCGGCAATATGTTCGTGCAATGTGGTATTATCAGAACAAAGACCAATATCTCCGATCTGGTGCTTCTTAAAGATGAAGATGCCAGAAGCACCGTACGTAAATTCTATGGCGGCGGAGACGGCGGTCATAAGATGGATCTGACAAAATCGCTGCATATGACGACGGAGATCAATCTGATCGGTAAAAACAGTGCAGACGCAATTGCAGCACTGGATAAATATCTGGATGATGCGTATGTGTCTCATCTGCCGAGTGTTCGCGTAGTACACGGCAAGGGGACAGGAATCTTAAGGCAGGCGGTGCACGATTATCTGAAGGGGGTTCCGTATGTGAAATCCTTTAAGCTCGGAGAGTTTGGCGAAGGGGATTCCGGTGTGACGATTGTGACATTCATGAAATAGGCGGAGCGGAGAAGATGAACGGAAAAAGGCTTCAGGAGGGGGAAGATGGTTAGTAAGCAGAAAATTCTGATTGTGGATGATGATAATAATATTGCCGAACTGATTTCACTGTATCTGGTAAAGGAATGCTTTGACACGAAAATTGTAAATGACGGTGAATCAGCGCTGGAGGCAGTGGACAGTTTTGCACCCAATCTGATCCTTCTGGACCTGATGCTGCCGGGGATCGACGGGTATCAGGTATGCCGTGAGGTCCGGGCAAAACTTCAGACACCGATTATCATGCTGTCGGCAAAAGGCGAAGTGTTTGACAAAGTGCTGGGCCTGGAAATGGGCGCAGATGATTATATGGAGAAACCGTTTGACTCCAAGGAACTGGTGGCAAGAGTAAAGGCAGTTCTCCGGCGTTATAAACCGCAGACGCCGGTTCCGGAAGAATCTACCGACAAGGTGGTTTCCTATCCGGATCTGGAGATCAATATGACCAATTATTCGGTAACCTACATGGGCAACCGTGTGGATATGCCGCCCAAGGAGCTGGAACTGCTGTATTTCCTGGCATCATCTCCCAATCATGTGTTTACCAGAGAACAGCTTCTGGATCAGATCTGGGGCTATGAATACATCGGAGATACCAGAACGGTGGATGTGCACATCAAACGTCTTCGTGAGAAAATCAAGGATCATGAGAAATGGCGCATTGCGACCATCTGGGGAATCGGATATAAATTCGAGGCACATGAATGAAAAGAACACTTTACCTGAAATTCCTGATCGCATATTTTCTGTTCGCCGCATTCGGCTTTCTGGCAGTAGGCACATTTGTGTCAAGCCTGACGCTCGAGCACAGTAAGAGAGAACGTGCAGAGAGTCTGTATTCTGAGGCAACACAGATCGCGGATACCTATGCCAGCGACCTTTATAACAGCGAAACATCGATAGCGACCGTACAGGAACAGCTGTCCGTGCTGTCCAAATATCTGAAGGCGACGATATGGATCATCAATCCTTCCGGCAGACTGGTCATCGATTCGGCCAAGACGCTGGATGCGGATCAGGAAGTCATCGTGAAGGGCTTTGATCCGACCATTACCGGTGGTACCTATTATACGATCGGTAATTTCTTTGGTTCCTTTGAAGATAAGGAACTGAGTGTATTTGCGCCGATTACCGCAAATTATAAGGTAAGAGCATATGTGGTAATCCATATACCGATGAGCAGCATTGAACAATCATCCAATGAACTGCTCAATATCTCCTATCTGCTGCTGATCGTACTGCTTCTTCTGTCAGTGATTATTCTGATCTTTTTCACGGAACTGGTATATATTCCGCTGCGCAGGATCACGCAGGCAACAGAACAGTATGCAGCAGGCAATATGGATTATCAGTTTACGGTGGAAAGTGAAGACGAAATGGGGTATCTTGCGGCGACGCTGTCCTATATGGCAGGTGAAATCGCCAGGACAGAGGACGATCAGAAAAAATTCATCGCCAATGTATCACATGATTTCCGTTCTCCGCTGACTTCCATTAAGGGTTATCTGGAAGCCATGCTGGACGGAACGATACCGCCGGAAATGCACGAACATTATCTGCAGATCGTGCTCAATGAAACGGATCGTCTGACCAAGCTGACCAACGGACTTCTGACGCTGAACAATCTGGGGGCCAAGGGAATGATGCTGGATAAAACGGACTTTGATATCAATCAGGTGATCCGTAATACCGCAGCATCCTTTGAAGGCACCTGCAGAGAGAAAACACTGGCGATCGAGCTGGTACTGACTGATGACAAGATGCTGGTCAATGCAGATGTGAGCAAGATTCAGCAGGTACTGTATAATCTGCTGGACAATGCCATCAAATTCAGCCATCATGAGTCGGTCATCAAGGTGGAGACAACGGAGAAACACAACAAGATCTTCGTATCCGTAAAGGACAGCGGAATCGGAATTCCCAAGGAGGATCAGAAGATGATCTGGGAGCGTTTTTACAAATCGGATCTGTCCCGCGGAAAAGACAAAAAGGGAACCGGCCTTGGACTTTCCATTGTAAAGGAAATCATCAAGGCACATGGAGAAAATATCAATGTCATCAGTACCGTTGGCGTCGGAACGGAGTTTATTTTTTCCCTGCCGAAGGCAAAGGTCATGGATGAGGATAATGAGGACTGAGTATGCACGTTATATTACATCAGCCGGAGATACCGTCGAATACCGGCAATATCGGAAGAACCTGTGTGGCCACAGGAACATCACTGGATCTGATCGAGCCGCTTGGCTTTCAGCTGAATGAAAAACAGCTGCGACGTGCAGGAATGGATTACTGGGACCGGCTGCAGCTGGGACGATATGTTAATTTTGAAGAATTTACGCAGAGCCATCCGGGAGCGAAAATCTGGATGGCAACGACAAAAGCCAGAAGGTCTTATACGGATGTGACATTCGGACCCGATGACTATATCATGTTCGGAAAAGAAAGCGCAGGGATCCCGGAGGAAATTCTGGTGGATCATGAAGAAGACTGTATCCGGATTCCCATGGGATTCGGAATCCGTTCGCTGAATCTTGCCAATTCCGTGGCGATTGTTCTGTATGAAGCGCTCCGGCAGAACGGCTTCGGTGAACTTGAAACACAGGGACAACTGCACAGACTGCAATGGAAGGAATAACCGGTAAATGAATAAAAAAGAAGATACACTGTTCCATAAGGATGATGTGCTGGAAGTTACCATTACAGATATCGGAAATGAAGGCGAAGGCATCGGAAAGGTCGACGGCTATACGCTGTTTATCAAAGATGCGGTAATCGGTGATGTAGTGAAGGCCAAGATCATGAAAGCCAAGAAAAACTATGCCTATGCCCATCTCGAAGGTATCGTGACGCCGTCTCCGTACAGAATTGAACCCAAATGCAGGGTGGCAAGGCAGTGCGGCGGATGTCAGCTTCAGTTCATGTCTTATGAGAAACAGCTGGAATTCAAGGCCGGAAAGGTCAGAAACAATATCATCCGGCTGGGCGGCTTTGATGCGGCACAGGTGGATGCGGCGATGGAGGAGATTCTCGCCATGGACAATCCGTTCCGTTACCGGAACAAGGCACAGTTCCCGATCGGAACAGGCAGAAACGGACAGCCTGTGACCGGTTTTTATGCAGAGCGGTCTCATGACATCATTCCGTCAACGGAATGCTATATCGGAACAAAGGAAAATCAGCAGATTCTGCAGACGATCCTTGACTATATGAAGGCAAATCAGGTTCCGGCCTACGATGAAGTGACCGGCAGAGGCACTGTACGTCATGTCCTCATCCGCAAGGGCTTTGCCAGCGGAGAGATCATGGTCTGTCTTGTGATCAACAGCCATGTAAAGGGCGGAGATTACCTGCGTAATCAGCAGGCTTTTATCACAGCGCTTCGCCAGATCAAAGGAATGACAAGTATATCTGTCAGCATCAATAACGAGAAGACCAATGTGATCATGGGAGCTGAAATTCATACCCTCTGGGGAACGGATACCATTCAGGATACGCTTTGCGGGCTTTCTTTCCGGATTTCGCCGCTGTCTTTCTATCAGGTCAATCCGGTACAGGCAGAGCGCCTCTATGACAGGGCCATTGAATATGCACAGCTGACGGGAAAGGAAACCGTGTGGGATCTGTACTGCGGAATCGGAACCATCACACTTGCAATGGCCGGACATGCAGCGCATGCCTGCGGCGTTGAGGTGATTCCGCAGGCCATTCAGGATGCGCAGGACAATGCCCGTGAAAACGGTATTGAGAATGCAGATTTTTATGTGGGAAAGGCAGAAGAGGTTCTTCCGGAGAAGTATGAGAAGGAAGGCATCCATGCAGATGTGATCGTAGTGGATCCGCCGCGCAAGGGGTGTGATCAGACGTGTCTTGAGACCATGCTGAAGATGCAGCCGGAGCGGATTGTCTATGTCAGCTGCGACAGTGCAACCCTGGCAAGAGATCTGCGGATCCTGTGTGACGGCGGTTATCAGCTCAGGAAGATCTGTCCGGCAGATATGTTCCCATGGACGGTGCATGTCGAGACGGTTTGTCTTTTGAGCAGATAATCATCGGTGAGGGGAAGACAGAAAGGAAACCTTGCATGTCACAGACAACA
>CAYMBY010000142.1:0-53791 GCA_964388815.1 uncultured Butyrivibrio sp.
AGGTTGCTTTGCAACCTCTGTTAATACGCCTGCTACGCAGGCTCTGCTCAATATAAGGTTGCTTTGCAACCTCTGTAAAATATCGTATTCTTTTTTAACTGCGCCGGTAGTCGCTGGATCTGCGGATGACCAGAGTCGGCTCAATGTACTGCTGTCTGTCCGTCTGTTTACCGTCCATTGCAGCGACTGCGGTTTCAATGATTGTCTTTCCGAAATGATCAAAGTCATAATCCACACTGGTGATGTTGGGTTCAATGACTTTGGCAATATCAACGTTATCGTAACTGACCACCGAAATGTCTTCCGGAATCCTGTAGCCATGGCTTTCGATGCTGCGGATCACTCCTGCTGCCGTCTGATCGTTAATGGCGATTACTGCCTCCGGGACCGGGATGTTCTTTTTCTGCAGCTGCCCGAACATTCTGTCCATTGTCTGCTGCCCGGCGAAAATATTGTAACTGCCCCAGTTATCTGTATATTCCGGTCTCACATCCAGGTGATATTCTTTTGCCTTTTCCATGAACCGGTCATATTTGACACGTGTGGATACAACATCATAACGTCCGCCTGCGAGTGCAATCCTGTGATTGCCGTTTGTAACCAGATGCTCCAGTAAAAGATCCAGTGCCTTTACTGCATCAATCTGTACACGGTAGCAGTCTGTTCCGTCAAGCTTACCGGTTGTGATTACCGGTATGGATCCGGTCACCTTGTTCAGATGATCTGCGTAATCCTGATTGGTAACCACATCATCTGCCGCACCGCCAAGGTGGATCACGGCGTCCACACGCTGCTCCACCAGTTTATCCAGCTGCTTTTTTTCCATTTCGCGGATACCGAAGGAATTCAGCAGCAGAATCGTATAACCCAGCTGATCCGCTGCTATTTCACAGGCAACATACAGATCTGCATAGAATACGTTCCGTACATCTGCGGCTATGATCCCGATCAGCTTTCTTCTGGTATCTGTAAGGCTTCTTGCTACCGCACTCGGCTTGAAATTGTATTTCTGAATCAGTTCTTCAATCCGGCTTTTCTTATCCTGTCTGACGTTGGCACTTCCGGTCAGGACCCTGGATACAGTCGCCGGTGATACACCTGCTTCCGCTGCAATATCATAAATCGTAACATTTTTTACTGCCATCGTGACACTCCCCTTATGCTTGTCTGAACATACATAAAAGTCCGTTTACGGTTCATTCACTGCGGCCCCAGATCCGGCTGATCCTGCAAAGTGACTGTCTTCCGGTATGTTCCTTCCGTTTCGAAGACAATTATCTCATTTATGCCCCGTTTTAGCAATGGACCGGGCACATAAAGTGTACGCTGCGGACCGATTTCCCAGAATCTTCCAAGATTAAATCCATTGATGAATACGCATCCCTTGCCAAAGCCTTCCATATTCAGGAAGGTATCTCCCGTTTCTTCTGCCTCAAAGGTATATCTGTGGAATGCAGGTGCTTCCTGTACAGGCGCTTTGGCTTCAAATTTCAGATGGCTGACATCATCTAAAGGCAACGGGTAGATTTCAAATCCGAAATGCTGTCTGGTATTGAACAGTACCGGTCCGTCAATTCCTTTCCTCTGCTGCTCCATGTATGGCCCGAAATTAACACGTCCCATATTTTCTACCAGAATATCCATCCGGCTTCCTTCCGCTGCAACCGGAACCGGTGCTTCAAGCTTATGCGCTGTCAACAGTTCTCTGTCATAAAGTGTCAGAACTTTTTTGTCGTCTGCAAAAATCTGTGCTCTGTCATTTGCCTTCATCAGACGGATTTCTCCCAGCAGATCCATATCCTTAAGGACTGTGCGGTACAGAATATAACCATAGGACTGATCCAGCTTTTCCATGGATACCGGGAAGGTACTTTCTGCCTTTTCCGAAAGAAGAGGAAGCGAATCCCAGAGTGAAACACTGCCGGTCAGTGCAGCCGTTCCATAGTTTTTCCTGCTGATCTTTGTATGCAGCTGCAGCTTCGGGAGCGCCATACGCTTTTCAATTTCTGCCTGAAACGCCGCATACTTTTCTGTTGTCTGTCCGTCCTCTGTCAGAATCGCATCATAATCATAAGAGGTGACATCCGGCGTCAGCTCATCGTAATAATTGGAGCCGTTCATGAATCCGAAATTGGTTCCGCCGATAAACATGTAAATATTCACATTCCCATGATCAAGCATGTATGCGAAATCCCTTGTATTTTCCTCACAGCTTGTGCGGTGATGTTGGCCGCATCCCCAGTTGTCGAACCAGCCCAGCCAGAATTCCATACAGGAAAGCGGACCATCCACATATTTTCTCATGAAGTCAAAACGTTCTTCCGCTTTGGATCCGAAGTTCCCGGTCTGCAATATGCCATCAATTCTGCCACCGCGGAAGGAATCATCAAAAGGTCCATCCGAAGTAAACAGCGGTACGGTAATTCCATATTCCCTCATCAGGTCACGCATCCATTCCATATAGGAATGATCATCACCGTAATAGCCGTATTCATTTTCAATCTGCATCATGATAACCGGACCGCCCTGATCGATCTGATAGGGTGCCAGATACGGCATGAGTACGGAATAATATTCACGAACCAGCTTCTGATAAGGTTCATAGCTGCAACGCAGCTTCATGCCGTCTTCCTTGAGCAGCCACGCCGGAAGTCCTCCGAATTCCCATTCTGCGCAGATATAGGGTGACGGACGCAGAATCACGCGAAGCCCAAGTTCCTCCGCCAGATCCAGAAAATGTCCGATATCACACATTCCGTCGAAATGAAATTCACCTTTTCGGGGTTCATGTATGTTCCACGGAATATAGGTTTCAACCGTATTACAACCCATGGCTTTCAGTTTTTCCAGTCTGTCCTGCCAGTACTGCGGAACAATTCTGAAATAATGAACAGCTCCGGAAATCAGCTGGAACGGTTCTCCGTTCAGATAAAATCTGTCTTTAATTTCAATCCCCTTCATGTTTTATCCTCGATTCATTCTGTCTCATAATCATTCTGCTGCTTCTGTACGGAACCGGAGCTGTGCCCGCCCGGTATTTCTGCTCCCTGCAGAAATCACAACTTCTCCGGGAGTTTCTGACGCCCTGATGTACAGCATCAGGTGCCCGTCATAGGCCCGCCTCTGCCTGGATGTATACGGCGTGGTATCCGCGAGGTTTCCATTATCCATGTGAAGGAACGATGCCTGTCCGCTGACTTCAGCTTCAATCAGATCCTCTGCTTCTGTCTGCAGATTTCCGTCTGCGTCCAGCACATCAATCTGAATCTGCCCGATGCTGCTGCCATCCGCCAGGAGTGTCTGTTCCAGGAGCCTGAGCCCCAGCCTGCAGCTCTGCTTCTGCGAACGGATCATATCAGTCACCGTTTCTCTGCTGTCATCACTGCGGTATCCTGCTGCCTTGAGTTCTCCGCTTTCATATGGCAGCACCCATACAAATTTTCCTTTTTCATCCTTCTGAACCTGTCGTCCAAGGCTTCTTCCATTCAGAAACAGCTCCGCCTGCGGCAGATTGGTATATACCTCTGCCCTGACCAATGTTCCCTGCGCACCATTCCATGAATGTCTGCGAAGTTCCATCCAGTCTCCCGCATCCGGTTCACACACGCACAATCTGATCATCGGTTCCCCGGTCCACAGGCTCTGCCTGAAATAGTAGTCTTCTTTTTCAAATCCCGCAGTCGTCAGGTGCCCTGCTCTGGAGCCATGTTCCGGCCAGCCGCCCGTTTCCCCGAGATAGTCAATTCCGGTCCACAGACACTGCCCTGCAATATACGGATGCTCCGTTACCGCTTTCCATGCTGCCAGATCATGTCCGTTTTCACTTCCGAAAATCGGCTGATCCGGGAATCTCTTATGATCCGCCTCATAGAACTGTTCCTTATAATTGTAACCGATGACATCCAGAGGCCCGAAAAGTCCCGTCTTTGAAGACAGTTCCGGAAACGCACTGGCAAGTGACACCGGTCTCGTTGTATCATATTTTCTTACCAGTTCTGCAAGATCCCGTGCCAGTCCGACAAGACGCGCCGCATCCGGCTTATCCGGATCATATCTGCGCTCTGCAAGCGGCTTTCCGTTATCGTTATTCCCTGTCACCTCTGCGAAGCTTTCATGACAGTACGGATCATTGGGATAATCAATTTCATTTCCGATACTCCACATGATGACGCAGGGATGGCTTCGCCTTGCTTTGACAAAAGAAGCAATGTCTTTTTCATGCCACTGCGGATAATCCAGAAAATACCCCTGATGTCTGGGCGGATATACGTTATGTCCCTGCCACCACTTGTTCTTGGGATCCTGCCATTCATCAAAAGCTTCATCAATAACCAGCAGACCCAGTTCGTCACATAGCCTGTAAAGTGCTTCACTGTGCGGATTGTGACTCATCCGTATGGTATTGGCACCCATCTTCTGCAGCTTTAACAGTCTTCTCTTCCATACATTTTCAGGTACGGCATTGCCAAAACTCCCGGCATCCTCATGCAGGCAGACGCCTTTGAGCTTCATGGAAACACCATTCAGTGAAAATCCCTGATCCGGATCGAACCGGAAGGTACGAATCCCGGTACAGATCACTGTTTCCTCCATCACTTCGTTGTCCGCCGTAACCTGCATTTTCCATTCTGTCAGTACCGGATTCTGCAAAGACCAGATATCCGGTTTTTCCAGTATTCCCGTATATTCCAGTATTTTTTCCTCTCCCGCCGGAATCTCCTGTTCCATCTCACAGAAAAGCGTCCCGCCCAGAAAGCTCCGTACGCTTACGTGCTGACTGCGGTCTGAACTGTTTCTGACCGCCTGACAGAGCCTGAGCTGCGCATGGTTCTCATCTGCCATCAGCGTTTCCATGCTGCTGTCATATTCATCTGCGAATACTTTTTCACGGATCTGCAGGTATACCGGACGCTCAATACCTGAGCCCGTATACCATCTGGAATCTGAAATATCCTCATGCGAAACTCTGACGGACAGCACATTATTTCTTTCTCTTACTGTTCCCGTCAGGTCAAAGGAAAAAGAAGTGTAGCCATTTGCCCATTTTCCCAGATAATACTGATTGCACCAGACAGATGCATGTTTGTAAACGCCCTCGAAAAATACGGAAATATTCTTATCTTCAAATCCTGCTGGAAGATCAAAATGGATTCTGTACCATCCGGTTCCTCCCGGAAGATATCCGGTTCCGCTTGAACAGTTTCTGTCAAACGGGCAGGAAACCGCCCAGTCATGCGGAAGCACCACATCCTGCCAACCGGATTCATCCGTCTTGAGATTCCATGCTTCCTCCAGATCCTGCCTTATGAACTTCACATGGTCATTCAGTAAGATTTTCATGATATCACTCCGTATCTTTCGACAGTTTTTACAGATTTCATAACCTTTTTTTTCAAAAAAAGAGCACCACAGCCTCCAAACGACTTGTCAGATGTGTGGTGCTCCTTTTATATAATCATAATTTCATTTAAAACTTATTTGTTGCCATACATCTGGGTCATCTGATCCTGGATGTACTTCTGTACGTCATCATAGCCTGCTGTCTTCATCTTGGAGCGGAACTCATCTACAAGAGCCTTTGTATCACTGCTCTGGCCAAATGCGATCTGCGGCATGTAGGTCTCCCATACTTCAGACATACTGGAAATTTCTGAGCTGATCGGATCTGTATCAATGACGAACTGGCCATAAGGATATGCAATAGCGAAGGAATCATACTCGTCGCTCATCTTCTTCTTGCCGTCGTTATCCCATGTTGCATCCGGAAGTTCCAGATCATCGTTACGTCCCCACCAGTAATCTGTTACGATGGAATCATTGGTTGCATCATAGCCGTCCGGTCTTGTCAGGTAATCAACACCGTCTGTTGTGGTAACTGTGTACTGCTTGCCTTCGATACCATAGTTGAACAGTCTGTAGCATTCCGGATCGTTACGGATCAGGTCATATACCATCAGCGCTCTTTCCGGATTCTTGGAAGCTGCGCTGACAGCCATTGCACCATGTGTAACAGAAAGCTTTGTCAGGTTCTTTGTTTCCTTGCCGAAATAGAAGAAACCGCAATCAAATCCTGCTGCCTTTGCCTTCGGTGAATCTGTGGAATACCAGGTCTGTGTATGATGCTGATCTGCTGCGGTCTGACCTGCTGCAAATTCATCACGTGTAGCTGCGCCTGTGTTGTTCAGAACGTCCTTTGTCCAGACACCTTCATCATTCCACTTCTTCATCATGTCTGCGAATTTGTAAAGTGTATCGTCATCCATGAACGGTGAATATACCGTGTACAGATCATCTTTGGACTTGCCGTAGAACATGTAGCTGCCAAGACCATCAATGCTGACTGCCGGTGTGTGTGATGACATCCAGCCTGTAGCAAGTGTTGTATACTGTGTACCGTCAGAATCCCACGGTGTGATATCCGGATGATTCTTCTTGACAGATGCAAAGTAGGTGTCCATGTCGTCCCATGAATTTACGCCGGAAGTAAGTCCTGCTTCCTTTGCATAATCATCGCGGTACATAAAGCCGTGGTTGGTCCACTGTGCATAGTTGTCTTCAGGAATCAGATAGATGTCTCCGTTATATTTGCAGGAATCCCAGTCGTTCTTCTCGGAAACCTGTGCATATGTCTTCGGGCAGTACTTTGACAGCATATCTTCTGTCAGCGGAAGGAATGCACCCTTCTTGGCATTCGGCCATGCATCCAGCCAGTCTGTAGCTGTTCCGACAAGATCTACTGATCCGTCAAGAGATGACAGCAGCAGGTTGTAGTTGGTAAGATAATCTGTCCATTCAATGTAAGTAATCTGAATCTCAGCGTTGCATTTCTCTGTCAGAATCTTGTTGAGCTGATCAAGCATCTGTGTGGTGTTATCATTGTCAGGCTTGTTACCTGTTGTTACATAATTGATTACCACATGCTCAGAAGTATCAATATCAGATGAGAACCACTGATCTCCTGATGCTGATGTGCCGGCAGCAGCTGCCTGGCTGTCTCCTGTAGATGCTGCATCTGTAGCAGTTGCATCCGCAGCTGATCCTCCGTTTGATGCTCCGTTTCCTGCAGCTGTGCCGCAGCCTGTGAACATGGTTACTACCATTGTTGCGCAGAGTAAAACTGAAACAACTTTCTTTTTCATATAAAACTCCCTTCCTTATGTTGTTTTATCTTCATTACCCCCATGGTAAGAAAGATCACCTTAAAAAATTCCCTCAGCCTTTTACGGCCCCGACCGTAATACCGGAAATGAAATACTTCTGTACTGACGGATACAGGAATATGATCGGTCCTGTGGCCAGTACTGCAGTTGCCATCTTAAGTGACTCATCCGGAAGATCCGTAACCACGACATTTGCTCCGGCTACCGAGTTCTTCAGGGAATTAACTTCATTGATAATTCTGTACAGCTGATACTGGAGCGGTCTGATATCCACCTTTGAAGAAAGGAACAGTGATGAATAATACCATTCATTCCAGTAACCGAGTGCGATGAACAGTCCGATGGTTGCAAGTCCCGGTGTCATCATCGGCAGGATCAGGCTGGTAAAGATCTTGAAATCATTGGCTCCGTCAATCTTACCTGACTCTGTAATTTCAAAAGGAATGCCCTTTACGAAATTCTTCATCAGAATGATCAGCCACGGAGACATCAGAAGCGGCAGCAGAATTGCAAAATAGCTGTCCTTCAGGTGCAGATACTTCACTACCAGCAGATAAAAGGGAACAAGTCCGCCGCTGAACAGTGTTGTAAAGTAGATATAGAAGGAGATTCCGTTTCTGAACGGGAAATCCGGTCTCTGCAGTGCATAACCTGTCATGGCGACGATGAACAGTCCGATCACTGTTCCTGTTACCGTCAGTCCGATTGTCAGTCCGTATGTCTTGATCATGACCATCGGCGTCTTGAAGATCAGCTGATATGCATAAAGAGAAAATTCTCTCGGCCAGATCTGGAATCCGTATTTCATGATTGATGGTTCCGATGTAAAGGAAGTTGCCACAATCAGCAGGAACGGGAACAGACACAGCACTGCAAAAAGTGTTATGAATACATAGGCAAAGCCTCTGACAATCATATCTGATGCATCAAGTTTTACTTTCTTTGCTTTAACCCCTGTGTTTTCTTTTGCCATATTACCCCACGCCTTTCATTTCTTTTTTCATTATCAGAACAGTGAATAATCCGGATCAATCTTCTTCACGATCTTATTGCAGAGCATTACGATCGCAAATCCGAAGATGGACTGATATAATCCGACGGCACTTGCATTCTGGAAGTTAAAGTTCGTCATCAGTGAACGGTAAACGAAGGTTTCAATAATATCAGTTGTATCGTACAGAACAGAGTTCTTACCGATGATGTTATAGAACATTCCGAAATTACCCTTTAAAATGCCGCCGACTGCGAACAGAAGCAGGATGATCACTGTACCTTTAAGCTGCGGCAGAATAATGTAGCGGATTTTCTGGAATGCATTGGCACCATCAACCTTGGCTGCTTCAACAATTTCCGAATCAATACCGCAGATGGCTGCAAAGTATACAACGGAGCCGTATCCTGTGGTCTTCCAGAGATTGATCAGCGGCAGGAGCCACGGCCATGCATTCGGGTTGGAATATACATTCATTCCTTCTCCGCCGAAGGATCTGATCACGGAATTGATAAAGCCGTAATCTGCATTGAACAGGTTGTAAACAAGAAGTCCTACCAGAACATCTGAAATGAAATGCGGCAGGAACATCATACTCTGTGTGATTTTCTTGAATCCGTAGCTCATGATCTCGTTCAGGAGAATTGCGATAAAGATCTGCAGCAGGTTTCCCAGAAGAATGAATGCCAGGTTGTAAAGCACTGTGTTTCTGGTCAGTTTCCAGATCTCCCCTGTACGGAACAGAAATTCAAAATTCTTGAAGCCCACGAACTGGCTGTGCCAGATTCCAAGATTGTACTTGAAGTTCGTAAAGGCAATGTAGACACCCGGTAACGGGATGTACGAAAATATAAAGAAAAATATCATTGCCGGCAGACACATCAGTAACAGAATCTTATACTGTTTCATCATCTGCCAGGTGCTCAGTTTCTTAACGCTCCTTTGTACTACAGGCGCGGTGGCTGTCATCTTTTTTGCCATGTTTTCCTCCCCTTTTCCCTCTTCCTCCGGTATGCAATTTGCACTGTTTTGTATCGTATTTGCAATATTTTTTATTAATATTGTCTTTCCATGCATTTTTGTTCTGTGCATCTTGCATACTATTCAGTTCTTGTAACCGATTTCATATGATGATAATAGTTCATTGTGCCGTCAGAGTCAAGGAAAATATGAAATCGGTTTCATTTTCGTGAAATCTACCAAATTACAGGTCTGATCTGTCGGGTAAAATTATGGTTTTATTGTGCAGAATTACAAATCCGGAATTAAATGCAGGTGCGGAACCGCCTGCATTCATATGATTGAATATGATTGGCTGTAATCATTTCTGACAATTTCAGCATGGATATTTGTGCATTATTTTGATTATTTGTGATTGACTGTGATTTTTTATGGTGATACGATATTATCAGAAACGATCATTCTGTACGGATCGGACATAAGGAAGGTGTCGAATCATATGCTGACCGAGGAAAGACGAAATAAGATTACCGGCATTGTAAATGAAAAGAAAGCAGTCACCGTAACCGAACTGATGGAAGCGCTTGATGCATCTGCTGCTACCATCCGCAGAGATCTGACTGCACTCGATCTTGAACATAAAATCTGTAAGGTATTCGGCGGTGCCACTGCTGTCAACTCCGGAGATGTCAATACAACGGAAGACGAAGTAGCCGCAAAGGTTCTGAAAAACGTGCAGGAAAAGGATCTGATCAGTAAATATGCCGCATCGCTTGTTCAGGACAATGATTTTGTCTACATCGATTCCGGTACTACAACACTGAAACTGATCAATTACCTGACCAACCAGAAAGCCAAATATATTACCAATGGTATCGTACATGCAAAGAAACTGATCGAAAAACATTTCGACACCATGGTGATCGGCGGGCGTGTCAAATCATCCACCGAAGCCATCATCGGTCCTGACTGTGTGGACGGAATCCGCAAATATCATTTCACCAAGGCTTTCATGGGAACGAACGGTATCTCCATTCCGGCAGGCTACACTACTCCTGATGTGGATGAAGCACTGGTCAAGGCGGAAGCAATCCGCCATTCCTACATGACCTATATTCTGGCTGATCACAGCAAGTTCGGTCAGGTAAGTTCCGTTACCTTTGCTGAAATTTCCGCATGCTGCATCATCACCGATATGCATCCTGAGAAAGCTTATATGGATCAGACTGTAATCAAGGCCCTTGAATAACGCCGCTGCTGATCTTCTGTATCATAGAATGGAGGGAAAAGAATGATTTATACTGTCACCTTTAATCCTGCTCTGGATTATGTTGTCCACATGGACGACGATCTTGTCCCGGGTATGACGAACCGCTCATCCCGCGAGGAATTTTACTACGGAGGCAAGGGCATCAATGTTTCAACTGTTCTGAAACAGCTCGGCTATGAAAGCTGCGCGCTCGGATTTATCGCCGGATTTACCGGAAAGGCAATTGAAGCAGGAGTTCGTGCCATCGGCATTCATACCGATTTCATTCCGCTAGATGACGGAATTTCCAGAATCAATGTCAAGATCAAGGCTGCCAGAGAAACTGAAATCAACGCGCAGGGACCTGCCATCAGTGAGCAGGCTCAGAAAGCGCTTTTTGAACGTCTGTCTCTTTTAAGCGACGGAGACATTCTGGTTCTTGCAGGCAGCATTCCGAATTCACTTCCGGATGATGTCTATGAACGCATTCTCTCCATGCTGGAGGGAAAAGATGTACTGGTTGTTGTGGATGCAACACGGGACCTTCTGAAGAACGTCCTCAAATATCATCCATTTTTGATAAAGCCGAACAATCATGAACTTGGTGAGATGTTCGGAAAGGTGCTCTCGACGGACGACGAAATTGATTTTTACGCAAGAAAACTCCAGGAGTCGGGAGCCCGCAATGTACTTGTTTCCATGGCAAAGGACGGCGCAATGCTGATTACAGAAAACGGCGATCGCATCCGGATCGGTGTACCAAAGGGAACCGTGAAAAACTCGGTTGGTGCAGGTGATTCGATGGTTGCCGGATTCATTGCAGGTTACCTGCAGAGCAAGGATTACAATGTTGCTCTGAAAATGGGTACTGCTGCCGGAAGTGCCACTGCTTTTTCTGACGGACTGGCCACCGCCGAAGGCATTCAGAAACTGTACCAGACATTATAAGGGGAGTTATAAAGAACGAAGCGCGTAATGCGCAGAAACGGAGAATCGTATGAGAATTTCAGAATTTCTAAGTACCACCGGGGTAAAGCTGGGCATCGCCCTGACGGATCAGAACCAGGCCATCGATGAGCTGATTGCACTTCATCAGTCTGTCGGGAACCTGAATGATCCCGCTGCTTTCAAGGAGGCAATCCTTGCAAGAGAAGCAAAGGGTTCCACCGCAATCGGAATGGGAATTGCCGTTCCGCACGGAAAATCTGCTGCTGTAAAAAAGGCCGGCCTTGTTGCCATTACCTGTCCTGCAGGTGTTGACTATCATTCCATGGACGGCATGCCTACTAATCTGCTGTTCATGATTGCAGCTCCGGAAGGTGCTGCTGATACACATCTTGAAGTTCTGTCCAAGCTGATGACCATGCTGATGGATCAGAGTTTCTGTCAGAAGCTGGTAAAGGCTTCCACTGCAGATGAATTTCTTTCCATCATTGATCAGAAGGAAGCAGAAAAAGATGCTGAAAACGAAGCAAAGAATACCGCTTCTCAGAAGAAAGCATTCACATTCCTTGGTGTAACCGCATGCCCTACCGGTATTGCACACACCTACATGGCTGCTGAAGGCCTCGAGAAGGCTGCTGCAGAGAGCGGAATCTCCATCAAGGTAGAAACTGACGGATCAGGCGGTGTAAAGAATGCTCTGACATCTGCTGAAATTGCTGAAGCAGACTGCATCATTCTGGCCTGTGACAGAAATGTGGAAATGGCCCGTTTCGATGGCAAGAAGGTACTGAACGCTTCTACTGCCAATGCCATTCACAATCCTCAGGAGCTGATCAGAAAAGCCATGAGCGGAAATGTTCCTGTATATCATCACACCGGTGGAAATACCATGAAGGAAGATACCAATACCAGTGTCGGACATACCATCTATAAGCACCTGATGAGCGGTGTATCCCATATGCTTCCGTTTGTTATCGGCGGCGGTATTCTGGTAGCACTCGCATTCCTTGTAGATACGATCTGCGGCTATGGCGCAACCGGCGGCGGCAACTTCGGAAGCTGCACACCTCTTGCTGCATTCCTCAAGAACGTCGGCGGTACGATCATGGGTCTGATGGTTCCTGTTCTGGCCGGTTATATCGCTTATTCCATTGCTGACCGTCCAGGCCTTGCTGTCGGTTTTGCAGGCGGACTTCTTGCCGCAAACGGTAATGCACTGGTAACAAGCTTCACCGTATGGGGCGGTTCCGTTGATGAAAACGGCGCATGGAGCGGTCTGTCCCAGAGCCTTGGCGGATTTTCAAAATTCGTAGCCAATTTCGGATTTGCAAACCCGAATTCCGGTAATACCGTTTCCGGATTCCTCGGCGGTATTGCAGCCGGCTTCCTGGCAGGTTATGTCGTTCTGATGCTGCAGAAGCTCTGCTCCGGAATGCCCAAGTCCATGGACGGCGTAAAGCCGATGCTGATCTACCCTGTAGTCGGTATCTTCATCGTAGGCGTTGTTATGTGCTTCATCCTGAACCCGCTGATCGGTCTTGTCAATACAGGCCTCAGTGCAATGCTGACAGCTCTTTCCGCAGCCGGAATGCTCGCTCTGATGGGTCTGATTCTCGGTGCGATGATGGCAATCGATATGGGCGGCCCGATCAACAAGGCAGCTTATGTATTCGGTACAGGCGCACTTGCTCAGGCAGCCGCTATGGTTGCAAATGATACTCCCAATTCTGATCCTGCAGTTCAGGCCTGCTATATTGCAATGGCCTCCATCATGGTCGGCGGTATGGTTCCTCCGCTTGGTATTGCTCTTGCCTGCAAGTTCTTCCCGAAGAAGTTCACGGAAGCAGAACGCAGCACAGTTGTGACCAACGTAGTTATGGCATGCTCATTCATCACAGAAGGTGCAATTCCGTTCGCAGCTGCTGATCCGCTTCATGTGATTCCCTGCACGCTCGTAGGCGCAGGTATTGCCGGATTCCTGTCCGCACTCTTCAAATGCACGCTGATGGCTCCTCACGGCGGTATCTTCGTATTTGCAACCGTCGGCAATCCGCTGATGTACATTGTATCCTGGCTGATCGGTTCTGCAGTTACCTGCTTCATGCTGGGCGTGATCAAAAAAGATGTAGACAAAATGTAACAATTAAATAAAAGTGAAATACACGCTCCGTATGATGTCACAGTCATACGGAGCATTCGAAAAAAATATGATCTCATATTTTTTTCATTACGCAGTTAACCTTTCACAATAAGCACCATATATGGAGGATTCGAATATGGTATCAAAAACAGTAAAAGTTACAAATGAACAGGGAATGCATATGCGTCCGGCAAGTGTCATGAGTCAGACCGTTACCCCTTTTACCAGCTCAGTAAAGGTCATTTTCAACGGAAACACCTATGATGCCAAGAGCGTCATGATGCTGATGAGTGCCTGCATCAAATGCGGCGCCGAGATTGAAATCCAGTGTGACGGACCTGATGAAAATGAGGCATTAAAGGCCGCTGTTGATCTCGTGGAAAGCGGACTTGGAGACTGATCAACATCATAAGTTATTTACAGGAAGGAAGGTATCACTATGTATCAGGGCATCGCTGCATCCCGCGGTATTGGCATTGGCAGTATCTGTCTGATTGTGGAACATGAACTGAAATATGATGCTGTGAAAATCACAGATGTCGAGGCTGAAAAAAACAGATTTCAGAAGGCAGTTGCCAGATTTACAGAAACAACTGCCGCCATGGCCGAAGATATCCGTAAAAGGATCGGCCCCAAAGAAGCTGAAATTCTGGAAGGTCATCTCGTTATGATCTCCGACCCCACCATGTCCGGAGAAATGGAAAAAATGATTGCAACCGGTCAGTGTGCAGAAGCTTCTGTTGAAGCTGTATGTGACATGTTCATCGGAATGTTTTCCAAAATGGATGATGACATGATGCGCCAGCGTGCTTCTGATATCAGTGATATCAAAACGAGCCTTCTGAAAATTCTGCTCGGTGTCGAAGATATTGACATCAGTAAGGTCGCGCCCGGTACGATTCTGGTTGCCAGAGATCTGACGCCGTCCATGACCTCTCAGATCGTGAAGGAAAATGTTGCCGGCATCATTACCGAAATCGGTGGCAAGACTTCCCATTCCGCAATTCTGGCCCGTGCGCTTGAAATCCCCGCAGTCTTAAGTGTTCCGGGGATCACTGCGCTGGTCAGAGATAAGGATACTGCCATCGTTGATGGAACAGAAGGCGATATCTATATCAATCCGGAAGGCGACGTACTGACAAAATATATCCGCAAGCGTGAAGAATTTATCCGTAAACAGGAAGAGCTGAAACACTTCCTTGGCAAGCCCACGCTGACTGCCGATGGTAAAAAACTGGATCTGTTCTGCAACATCGGAACGCCGAAGGATGCCAGAAAGGCGATTGAATGCGACGGTGAAGGCATCGGCCTGTTCCGTTCAGAATTCCTTTTCATGGACAATAATCATCTGCCGACAGAGGACGAGCAGTTTGAAGCCTATAAAGAGGCTGTTGAAATCATGAAAGGGCGTACCGTCATCATCCGTACCCTTGATATCGGCGGAGATAAGGATATTCCGTATCTGCACATGCAGAAAGAAGACAATCCGTTCCTGGGTTTCCGCGCGGTCCGCTACTGTCTCGGCAATCCGGATACCTACCAGCTGCAGCTGCGTGCCATTCTGCGTGCAAGCGCCTTTGGCAAGGTTAAAATCATGCTTCCTCTTGTTACCTGCGTGGAAGAGATCCGAAGCGTCAGAAAAATGGTCACAGAAATCAAAGCAGACTTTGATACCAGAAAGATCGCCTATGACCCGGCCATTGAAATCGGCTGTATGATTGAAACCGCTTCTGCTTCTCTGATTGCAGATCTTCTGGCAAAAGAGGCCGATTTCTTCTCTATCGGAACCAATGACCTGACCCAGTACACCATGAGTGTTGACAGAGGTAATGCAAATGTAGCTTATCTGTACTCTGCATTTCAGCCTTCCGTCCTGCGCTCCATCCGCCATATCATTGAATGCGGCAATGCTGCCGGCATTCCGGTTGGCATGTGCGGGGAAGCTGCTGCTGATCCGCTGATGATTCCTCTGCTGATTTCCTTCGGCCTTGAAGAATACAGCGTAAATCCTGTCCTGGTACTGACTGCCAGATGCATCATCTCCAAATGGGCCAGAGCAGAAGCCGATGCACTTGCAGAAAAAGTCATGTCACTTACTACAGAAGCTGAGATTGTAGATGCTCTGAAGGCTGCTGCAAAGGACTGATGCTTCATTAATGCAGTTGAGCACATTTCAGATCATTTCATTGATTAAAAGAGGGTGTATCACCATAGCCGGTGATACACCCTCTTATTTTGTTACGCCTGCAGAAACGGGCCGCCATACGGCTCATTTCTGTGACGCCTGTCTGCAAATCTGAAAAGTTCAGACAATACCCTGCGCAAAAGCTCAGACAACACCCTGCGCTTTCATAGCATCTGCAACCTTCAGGAAGCCGGCAATATTAGCACCAGCAACATAGTTGCCTTCCATGCCATACTTCTTTGCAGCATCATCCAGGTTATGGAAGATGTTGATCATGATATTCTGAAGCTTGCTGTCAACTTCTTCAAATGTCCAGCTCAGTCTCTCACTGTTCTGACTCATTTCAAGTGCTGATGTAGCTACACCGCCTGCATTGGAAGCCTTGCCGCATACAAAGAATACCTTGTTCTCCTGGAAGTACTTTGTAGCATCCAGAGTTGTAGGCATATTTGCACCTTCGCAGACTGCAATCACACCGTTCTTTACAAGTGTCTTTGCATCTTCAAGGTCCAGTTCGTTCTGTGTTGCGCACGGAAGAGCGATATCACACTTTACAGTCCATACACCCTTGCCTTCATGATACTGAGCAGAAGAACGCTTTGCAGCATATTCTGTCAGACGTGCTCTCTTTACTTCCTTTACTTCCTTCAGAAGTGCTACATCGATTCCTTCCGGATCATAAATCCAGCCTGTGGAATCACAGCAGGTTACAACCTTTGCACCCATCTGCTGAGCCTTCTGGATTGCATAGATTGCTACATTACCGGAACCGGATACAACAACAGTCTTGCCCTTGATATCAACGCCGTTGCACTTGAGCATTTCCTGTGTCAGATACAGAAGGCCGTAACCTGTTGCTTCTGTACGTGCAAGAGAACCGCCGTATGTAAGGCCTTTTCCTGTCAGAACGCCTTCATATACGTCTCTGATTCTCTTATACTGTCCATAGAGGAATCCGATTTCACGTCCGCCAACACCGATATCTCCTGCCGGAACATCTGTATCTGCGCCGATATGACGATACAGCTCTGTCATAAAGCTCTGGCAGAATGCCATAACTTCACGGTCAGACTTGCCCTTGGGATCGAAATCAGAACCGCCCTTGCCGCCACCGATCGGAAGGCCTGTAAGAGAATTCTTAAATACCTGCTCAAATCCCAGGAACTTGATGATTCCAAGGTTAACTGAAGGATGGAAACGAAGACCTCCCTTGTACGGTCCGATTGCTGAATTGAACTGTACACGGAAACCATTGTTTACCTGTACCTGTCCCTTGTCATCTACCCACGGAACTCTGAAAAGGATCTGTCTCTCAGGTGTTACGAGTCTTTCAAGGAAAGCACTCTTACGATACTCATCTTCGTTTGCTTCAATAACAACACGAAGAGACTCCAGCACCTCTTTCACTGCCTGATGGAACTCCGGCTGTGCGGGATTCTTTTCTACAACATACTTGTAGACCTCATCAACATATGACATTTCTTTCTTCCTCCTTGGCTTCTGCCAAAACTCCGGATTCGCATGGACTTGGCCGTTCCGGATTTCTTCCTTGTTCTACGGTGAAAGCAGATCTCTACGCATATTTTTATGTAATCAAAAAAGGGCGTAAAGAATTAATGGTCTCTACGCCCCATTGTGCAGACACCCTTGTCCGGATTTAATTATATAACGCTTATTTTTTATGCACAAGTCGCTTTATTGCACTAAATTGTCAAAGTTTTTTTGCTGTCTTTTCGTCAGATTACACAAATCGAAAAAAGTCTTTCAATCTGGAGATTGTTTTACAGCTTTCATACAACAAAAAACCGGGACAAACTGTCCCGGTTTTATACTTATTCTTCCTCAGATCCGTGATCTGCTGTATTTTCTACTGCATTTTCTATTGTATCTTCTACTGCACTGCCTGCTATATTGTCCACTGTGCTTTCAACTGCCGGCTGCTCTGCTGCTTTAACGCTTTCCTGTACTGTCTGAACTATCGGCATCTCACACGGATAAACCACATTCAGCTGATGTCTGATGAAATCCATCATATTCAACATCTTAAGTGTCTCTGCATGCGGCATTTCCGGACATTCCAGAAAGCCTTTCTTCATTGCTCTGATGCAGGCCCTTACTTCATACTCATATCCGGTAATCTGTCTGGGTCTCTTATAGAATCCCATCTTCTTCCCGGTATTATCATATACAGTAAGGCTCTCATAATTATTGATATTATTCAGCACCATACAACCTCTGGTGCCGCAGATCATACCTGTTCTGTCGCCAACTGCTCTTGTCGTACAGTTGAGGACTGCCATTCTCCCGTTTCTGTACCTGAGTGTAATGCTGTCCTGCTCGTCTACTCCGCCCGGGTTAAGGGTACCGATCGAAGCAATATCTGTAACATCGTCTCCGAATACCATCGAAGCAAAATTGAGCGGGTACACACCAATATCCAGAAGCGCGCCGCCTCCAAGTGACGGATCCATGATTCTCTGCTTGCCTGCAATATTATAGCCAAGGTTTGCTGAAAGCATCATCGGCTCTCCGATCGTTCCTCCGGCAATCACCTGCCGTATCGTATCGTTAAACGGTAAGAATCTCGTCCACATTGCCTCAGATACGAAAACCTTTTTTTCTTCTGCAAACTGAAAAATCTGCCTTGCCTGTTTTTCATTCAGCATAAAAGCTTTTTCACACAGGACTGCCTTGCCGTGTTCAATTGCAAGCTTTACATTTGCAAAATGCTCTGAATGAGGAGTCGCAATATAGATCAGGTCAACCTTGGGATCACACACAAGCTCCAGATAAGATCCGTATGCTTTTTTAATTCCATGCGTTCTGGCAAATGTATCTGCTCTGTCCTGCGATCTGGAACCGACCGCATAACAGTTAACGCCGCGCATCTTTTTCAATGTTCTGGCCATTACTTCCGCAATATTACCGGTTCCCATGATTGCAACCTTTGTTTTTCCGAACATATGCTTCCTCCTGCTTTCCTGATCAGTTCTTCAGGTATTCAGTCTTAACATATCCTGTTGTACCATTATATTTTACTTTGGACCATCCGTCCGCCTGTACTTTAAGCACTTCAATGCTGTCTCCTACATATGCGGTTCCGACAGCCTTTGCATCTGTACTTGCTGATTTACGGATACGTACCGTTTCCTTTACATATTTCGTACCGGTGCTCTTTATTGTTGATCCGGTTGAAGTACTGCTCTCTTTGGTCGTATCGGTTTTCTGTGCCGTTGTATCCGATGCAGAAGCACTGTCAGATGATGCTGCTTTGAAATACTGTGTTTTTACATAAGCCTCACCATTCTGATACTTTATTTTACTCCAGCCGTTTTCAAGGCTTTCCACCAATGTGAATTTTTCACCGATCGATGTCTTGCCAAGAACATCTGCTGTCTCACTGTCTGAGCTTCTGATATTCACCACATCAGTCGCTTCAATCATCGATGTTGCTGATGCTGTCTGTGTAGTCGATGCCTGTGCAGATGCAGCTGAAGTTGCTGCCGCAGCCGATGACGCCGTTGAAGCGGATGCCGCAGAAGCTGACGATGCGGATGATGCTGTTGAAGCGGATGATGCTGTCGATGCCGACGCTCCTGATGAAGCCGCATCTGAAGCAAGTGCTTCTCCAACGGTCTCATTCAGATCCGTTGTGAATTTTGTCAGAAATGCAGCAAGGTCTGCATCACCTGCAACCATCTCATTATACTTTGTTGCTACCTTGTTATTCAGATCCACCACATCATCCTGCAGTGAAATTTCTCTTATGTATTCAGATACCGCCGCATCATCTGCGAAGTTGATATAACAGCTTCCGTCATCTCTGGTGCAGACATACATGGATTCCATCCCCGGAACCGCTGTATCATAATCCTTGAATTTGATTTCCTCATAAACATATACGATATAGCTCCCCTTTATGGGGCCAGGTTTGGTATAGACATCTATTGTCGGAATGGAATCTATAAATTTGGCACTTTCCTTGATTCTGAGCTCTCTGGTCTGTGACATTCCTTCTGAAATAGATTCAATTGTATCAATATCTCCGCTGCCAAAAGCCTTGTAATATTTCGTCATCAGCTCATTGACTGCCGGATAGGCATTCAGTTCAAGTTTTGCATCCGGAACGACATATTCTCCGGAAGCATCAACAGATGCACTCTCTGACGCATTTTTACCGGAAGATCCTCTTCCTGCCCGAAGCGCAATCGCCACTGTAATCAGAACACAGATAATGAGCAATGCAGGCATGACTTTCTTTTTATTATCAACAATCAGCTCCCAGATATTCATCTCTCTTTTTCTGAATGGAGCCTGTGAATTCTTCTTATTCCGTCGTTTCATATAATACAGCACCTCTTATATTGAAATGAGATGCTGTCGCATCCCATCCCGTTTTAATACAGAGCCCGCGAAGCAGGCTCTCAGGCAAACACACACAATATATCTGCCCGAATAAAAAAAATGATGCACCCGACAGGAATCGAACCTGCATCAAAGGCGTCGGAGGCCTCCGTTCTATCCATTAGACTACGGGTGCATGGAATCTGTAATTGTTACAGATTTATTACATACCCGATTATAATAACATAGGAGGCCTGCCTTGTCCATGCCTTTTTTCCTGAATATAAATTTAAACTTTTCTTAATGCCGGTGTCTTTGTATCTGCATTTAATCAGCTGCAGATTCCAAACGTTCCTGCATTCCTGTCAAAATAATATACTGAATCAGCCAGTACATCCTCTCTGTCTACAACTGAGCTGTTTACATCTTTTACCACATCAAGAAGCGATATTCCCGACTGTCCGGATTCCTCCCCGTCAGAAAGAAGAATCACCTCATGAATTGATGAAGGCAGCACAAACAGATTGCTCCCGATTCTGTCTGCAATATTCTGCAGCAGTCCCGGATATAGAATACATGCTGCGCCAAACAGTTTTCCGCTGTTTGTCAGCACTTTCATTCCGTCTTCCTGAACGCTTTCACGTTCTTCTCCCATGATTTCATCAACAGTCTCCCTCAGGCCTGTAATGCTGGCAGGGCATAACTTCGGAGAATTCAAAAGTGCGTTTTCATATAACTGCTCTGCTGTCGTATTCCACATATGCAGATGATTATTATGAATCATGATGATTCCGTCCTGTACCTGCGGCTCCACTCTGCAGTAAAATACAACTGCCAGATCATGAAACCGTATGTAAGGCATATCCTCAAGCATCTCACGGTTCTGCTCATATCCGATCAGTTTGAGAATAATTTTATCCTTAACCTGTGTATAATCTGTGAAGAAGCTCATGTCGATTTTTCGTTCCGGAGTGTAGTTTTCAAAGGTTCTGATCAGTTTCATCATAATCTCTGACATTTCCATTCCCTCCTGATAGTTTTCATAAAAGCTGTCCAGATAGATTGTGGGGGAACAGTTCATTTCCTCCCGCATCCATGTGATTCCATGCAATACGAGTCCATTGTTCTTTGTGATCTCTCTCATGCTGATCTTTCCTGTTGTTCCTGCATACTCCTGCAGATTACTGATTACTTCCTTGCTGAATTCATTGAATGTCATAGATTCTCCTTGTCGCACCACTGAAGGGTGCCGACGAAATTTGATTAACAGTTGTTTTTTTCAGCCATTCGTGCAGGCACGATGGCTGTTCAAAGCCTCCTGGCTCTGCTTATACACGCAAAGAAGACGATAAAGAAACTTATGTTTCCCTATCGTCTTACAGATTTCATTATGAAATAAATATGCTTCAGATCACAGCAACTCAGACTCTGCTGAGGTACTCACCTGTTCTGGTATCAATCTTGATCTTATCGCCCTGGTTAACAAACAGCGGTACGGAAACCTGTGCACCAGTCTCAACTGTTGCAGGCTTGGAAGCACCTGTTGCTGTATCACCCTTAAAGCCAGGCTCTGTTTCTGTGATTACAAGCTCAACAAACAGCGGCGGCTCAATTGCAAATACATTACCGTTATAGGAATTGATCTTTACCATTTCCTCTTCCTTAACGAACTCGAGGGAATCACCTACAACTTCTTTGTTAATTGCAATCTGCTCATAAGATTCTGTATCCATGAAGTTATAAAGATCTCCATCATTATACAGATACTGCATATCTTTTCTTTCGATACGAGCCTGCGGGAATTTCTCTGTGGGTCTGAATGTTCTCTCAGTAACACCACCATTTATGATATCCTTTAACTTCGTTCTAACGAATGCTGCACCCTTACCAGGCTTAACATGCTGGAACTCAATAATCTGACATACATTTCCTTCTACTTCAATCGTAACACCATTTCTGAAATCGCTGGCAGAAACCATATAAAAATCCTCCTAAAAAGCATAAACAATCAAACAACCTTACATAGTTTATACTATGCAGACATTTTTTTCAACTGTTTTTTTATCTGTTCTTCAACTATTTTGCAGAATCCAGTCAATCGCCTCAAGATATCCCTCGAGTCCATGCCCGTAAATCTGCCTGTCACAGGCCGGCGCAGTTACAGAAACTTTCCGGAATTCCTCGCGGGATGTGATATCGGATATATGAATCTCAACCTTTTTTATCTGTTCGACGCTCTTTAATGCATCATGGATCGCATAGCTGTAATGCGTATACGCCCCCGGATTGATTACGATTCCATCCGTGCCGTTATAATATGCCTCCTGAATCTTATCAATCATAGCGCCCTCATGATTGGACTGCCAGATTTCAATCTCGCAGCCGGTCTGTGCCGCCTTCTCCCGGATCATTTTCACCAGTGCATCATAATTCTGTGTTCCATAAATATTTTTTTCACGGATCCCGAGAAAATTCAGATTCGGTCCGTTCATTACCAGAATCTTCATCCTGCCCTCCATTTACCGCAGATGCGTGATCGTAAGGATCTCGTCTGCCACTTCTTCCGGTGTTTTACCGTCTGTCACCACTACTTCATCCGCTGCCATCTGATAGAATATTTCCCGTTCCGCTTCAAGGCGTTCAATTCTGCCGATCAGATCATCCCCCTGCAGAAGCGGCCTGGTCTGATCCCCTTTCACACGTTCATATACTGTCTGCGGTGAAGTCTTCAGATATATGACTTTTCCAAACTGCCTCATCAGTGCACGGTTTTCTTCCTTCAGCGCAAGTCCTCCTCCCGCTGAGAGAATTATACGTCCCGGTTTCTGCTCTGCAAGTTTCCTGAGACTTTCCGTTTCCAGTTCTCTGAATGCAGTTTCTCCCCGGTCTGCAAAGATCTGGCTGATCTTCATCTTCTGCTGCCGCTCGATATCCGCATCGGAATCCATACAATGATAGGCAAGTTTTTCCGACAGAATCTGCGAAACAGTTGTTTTACCGCTTCCCATAAAGCCAATCAGCACCAGATTCATATGTGCCTGCAGTTCCCCGTAAATCGCCTCATACACCTCATCTGCCTGTTCTGTGGAAATATTTACATGATTCCACAGTTCGAATGCTTCTACTGCCTGATACAGCAGCATCTTAAGGCCGCTGAAAGTTCTGGCTCCCGCAGCCTCTGCAAGTTTCAGAAATTTCGTTTTCAGCGGACGGTATACAAGATCCACACCGGTATGAATGTGCCGGTAAAATTCAGGATCTTCAATTACCGCAGCCTTTTCATTCGGGTACATCCCCACATTCGTACACTGAATACACAGATATTTTCCCGGGACTTCCGGAAGTCCGGGATAATCTTCAAGCTGCATCGGTATAACACACTCTTTTCCCTCTGCAGCATTGATTTCGTCTGCAACGGTCTTCGCTTTTTCCAGCGTACGGTTCAGCAGATATATATGTTTTGCACCTTTCATCGCACACAGACAGGCGACTGCACGGGCCACACCGCCCGCGCCCAGCAGAATCACCTCTTCGCCCGCAAGACCGATGCCTTCCTGCTCCAGTGATCTGTACAGTCCCGTCATATCGGTATTGTATCCCCGGAATCCTTTTCCGTTTTCCTCTCTGACGAGCGTATTGACTGCCCCGATCTTCTCTGCCAGCGGGTCAATAGAGGAGAGAAACGGGATGACGGCATTTTTATATGGTATTGTCACATTCATCCCCAGAAGATTCAATGCCTGAGCCCCGGGCAGCACATCCGCGATCCGTTCCGGCTGAACATCAAACGGTACATAGACCAGATTGGTCCCGGTCATTTCTGCCAGCATATTATGAATCTTCGGTGATAATGTATGCCCCAGCGGATGTCCGATCAGTCCGCAGGTTCTGGTATTACCATCCGTTTCATTATGCATGATTATCCTCCCCGTATGCATCTTTTTTTATCCCGGTCTGTGTTTCAGCGCCGGGCCAGCTCTGTCCGTGCCTTCTGACATATCCCCGGTAAAAAAACAGCACAACCCATTCCAGTCGTCGCTTCAGCACGATCTGGATTTCTTCTTTTTTATCAATCTGTTTTACCAGGTATGAAGGAATTCCTGCCATTCTGGCACCCCAGACATCCGTAAAAAGCTGATCTCCGACAAAAAAAGTATTCCGGCAGGTTGTCCCCATCATTTCCATTGCTCTGAGATAACTCGCACGCTTTGGTTTCCCGGCCTTGAAAATATATGCTGCATGTACTGCATCATTGAACATTTTCACCCTTGGTTCCTTATTGTTGGACAACAGCACTGCCTGAAAGCCGATGCTTCTCAGTTCCTCAAACAGCGCCACTGCACGCTCATCCGCCGGTGCCCCGTGCGGTACAAGCGTATTGTCTATATCATAGATAATGCCCCTGTATCCCATTTCATACAGTTTCCGGTAGGGAATCACATATGCAGAATCCGCACATGCGTCCGGATATAAATAGTGTTTCATAAATATAGCGCACATCCTTTCAAAACAGCACTCTGCCGGTTTGTTTCAGAATTTCAGACTCTGTCTGCTGTCACAGCCTTCATTTTTAAAGTCGGAACACAGGAAATCAATTTCCTCCGGCACCACCTTCAGAAGATGCATGGGCGGATTCAGCTTTCTGAGCGCTGCCTCCGGAATTTTCCTGAATGCTGCCGCCTGCAGATATTCTTCCGAAAAAGGTTCCGGCAGCGTGACCTGTCCGCTGATCTGCATCCCGCTGATCTGACCGAAGCCTGTATAACTGTCATAAATTGCCAGACATACATTCTGATTATGTTCCAGTGAGAGAAACTTCCTGCCGCCTTCTGAAAACATCCAGACTGCATTATCCATCCAGAAGTATTCAACCGGCGTACATCTCACAAAATGATCATAGCCGGTTGCAAGCGCACAGGTATTATGACCGGCAATAAAGGCCTCTGCTTTTTCCCGCAGCTGTGCTTCTTCCATTTTCTTCCCGGCTGCATCCTTTATCATCCAGTAGTCTGCCGCCTGCTGATATTCTTCATGCGTCATATTCACTGCCTCCTGATTATCATAAATTTACATCCTGCTTATTATGAGTTGTCCGACAAATGGCTGCTTTCTCATGTCCATTGTTCTCTGGCTCATATTATAAACGAAAATCAGGTACAGGTAACGGATTATTTTGCATCCTGTGAGCTGAAAATCTGTACCGCATAGGTATAACCGTCATCACTGCTGACTGCTGCGGCACCCATAGTCTTCCAGCGCACATCCGTCATATTGACATAATGCGCCTGAGATGCTGCCCAGGCACTGACGCAGCTTTCCGCAAGCTGATCCTGGCTTTTCTTAAACCTGACCCGGAACAGATTTTCTCCGGATGACCCGTAATAGAAATCCGGATAAATCAGTCCCAGTTCATCCAGCTGCAGATCATTTCCACGGTAATGGCTAAAGTAGTGATTTTCTGCCATATCCGATGCACGCATCAGCGCGAAGGCATCAAGTGATGTACTCTCCTTCAGTGCTTTTTTTCCTGCTGCCTTCCGGACCGCGATGTTCGTCAGTACCGTAATCTGTGTACTGACAGGCGTTTTTACACTTTTTCCTGATGTTTCTGCTGTGGATAACGGTATTGCTGAATTTGCCGGTGATGCGGCATATACAGACTTTGTGCTGCACAGAATTGTGACTGCGACAAGTGATGTTAAAAGCGTTTTTTTCATAGATTCCCCATTCTGTCATTATTTCCCAAGCTGCCTGATTATGAAAACCACTTTATATACATTAAAAAACGATTTCAGCCTTTTCTACTGAAACCGTTCTTTCCAACTCTATTATAATTTTTTTATATTGTCAATCTCGGATCACAGACGTACAACTGTTCCGTCTGCATCCTGTGTAAGCACCTGATTGCCATTATTTCTGGAGCTGCCGACATAATACTGATATTCCTGAAGCACCTGATCCTTCTGCATATCGGAAATTGCCTTCTTCATATCCTGTGTCATCAGACTGCTGACTGAATATCCCTGAAGAGAGGCATCCTTCCTGCCCAATGAAGTCTGAACATCTGCAATTGAAGCATCCTTGCGCTGGGCACCGGACTGTTCCGCAACACTCGGGGTCTGCACTGCAGGTACGACACTCTCCTGTGCCTTCTGTACCTGTGCTTCCTGCGGCGTAGCAGTGGAAGAAGTCTGCTGACCATCTCCGGCAAGCGGAATATTATAGGAACTGTAATGCTGTAAAAAACTGGAATAACCAACGGTCTTATCTACCTGCATATATCCCGCCTCCTTTCTGTCAGCTTTGATATCTTACCACTTGTTATAATATAAATCGGTATAATCTGTCAAAAGTTTATAGCTGAAGAAAAGATTTTTATTTTACCCGTACAGATGCTCACTGAAATAGCGGTCTCCCCGATCAGGAAAAACAACAACAATATTTCCCCTGCGAACTTCTGATGCCAGTCTCTTTGCGGCTGCAAGTGCCGCTCCTGATGACGATCCGGCAAAAATGCCTTCCTTTATCGCAAGTTCTCCTGAACCTGCCATTGCCTCATCATCAACTACTTTGATTACCCGGTCAATCAGTGACACATCCATGGTATCCGCAATAAAATCATTACCGATCCCTTCTATATTGTAATCACCGTGCTCTCCTCCTCCGATAATGGATCCTACCGGGTCCGCCAGTACACCTTTTATTGCAGGATTTTTTTCTTTCAGATACCGGAGTACCCCGCTGTAGGTTCCGCCACTCCCGGCTCCCAGGACGGCATAATCAATCTGTCCGTCCAGGTCCTCATATATCTCCGGACCGGTTGTTTCATAATGTGCCTGCGGATTGGCCGGATTTCTGAACTGCTCCATCATTACTGCACCGGGAATCTGCTCTTTCAGTTCATTTGCCTTTCTGACCGCTCCCTGCATGCCTTCTGCACGCGGCGTGTTAATGATTTCTGCGCCAAGTGCCTTCATCAGCTGCTGCTTTTCTTCAGAAAATTTGGTCGGAACCACGAAAATGATATGATAACCTTTGTTCAATGCCGCAAACGCAATTCCGATTCCGGTATTTCCCGCTGTCGCTTCAATTACTGTTGCTCCCGGTTTCAATCTGCCATCTTTTTCTGCTGCCGCGATCATATATTTCCCGATGCGGTCTTTTACACTGCCCGCCGGGTTAAAAAGTTCAAGCTTTGCATAAATATCTGCATGCTCCTTCTGACCGCCAAAGTCCAGATGATTCAGCTTCACCAGAGGTGTATGCCCGATCAGGTCCTGCATGGATTCATAATATCTCATATCACGCCTCCGCCTTTACCGATGCATGAATTGCTGCCTCAAGATCTGCAATCAGTTCATCTGCATCTTCAATTCCAACCGACAATCTGATCAGACCGTCCGTAATACCGACCTTTTCTCTGATTTCCTTCGGAATTGCCGCATGTGTCATTGTTGCCGGATGGCATACCAGAGATTCCACTCCGCCCAGGCTTTCAGCAAGTGCGATGATCTTCAGGCTGCGGAAAAATGTATTGATATCATGATCCGGTGTCAGTTCAAAGGAAATCATGGCTCCGCCGTTTTTGGCCTGTTTTCTGTTAATTTCATATCCCGGATGTTCCTTCAGCCCCGGATAGTATATTTTCTTCACATCCTGACTGTTTCTGAGCCATGCTGCTATTTTTTCTGCATTGGCAACATGTCTGTCAAGTCTGACACCAAGCGTTCTGATTCCGCGGATCAGAAGGAAACTGTCAAAAGGCCCCAGCACCCCGCCTGTTGAATTCTGTATAAATGCAATCTGTTCTGCAAGTGCACTGCTGTTCACCACCACCAGCCCGGCCACCAGGTCACTGTGTCCGCCCAGATACTTTGTCGCACTGTGGATTACAATATCCGCGCCATATTCAATAGGTCTCTGGAGATAGGGCGTATAAAACGTGTTATCAACAATTGTCAGTATCTTTTTTTCATGCGCAATATCCGCAATGGCTTTCAGGTCCGTAATACCGAGCAGCGGATTGGTCGGGGTTTCTATATAGACGGCCTTCACAGAATCATCAATGGCTGCTCTTACCTGGTCAGGATCCGTTGTATCCACCTGTACAAAAGTAATCCCGAAATGATCAAACACTCTGTTGAGTACGCGAAAGGTTCCTCCATATACATTATCTGACAGGACGAGTTTATCCCCTGCATGAAAAAGAGACAACACAGCCGTAATGGCCGCCATTCCGGAACCAAATGCAAATCCTGCCGTGCCGTTTTCCAGATCCGCAATCAGCGCTTCCAGTGCCTTTCTGGTCGGATTTCCGGTTCTGGAATATTCAAATCCTTTATTCACTCCGGGAATTTCCTGCTCATAAGTCGATGTCTGATAGATCGGTACATTTACCGCTCCGGTATATTCATCTCCGTATATTCCTCCATGAATCAGTTTTGTTTCAATTGCATTTCTGCTGTATTTGCTCATATCATGCCTTTCTGCCTTATCATTTGTATTTCTGATGCAGAGATAAGGCTTTCTCTGCAATTCATAGTATTACTGTAGGATTATTATGAATTATACGCTTCGACCTGTTTTTGTCAATCCCGGCATCTATTGTTATTTCCTATAACCAGTTCTGAGTTCAGCCTTAAACAAAAGGCTCTTTCCCCACGGTATCTGTCCATGAAGAAAGAGCCTTATGATAGAGCATCCATCATAAATACTGATTTTTTACGAATGCTGTGCAGATGCATCAGATGAAGCCGCACTCTGTGTGGTATCCGCTTCCGAAGAGGCTTCAACCGGGATCACTGCGCCGTTATACTTTTCCTCTATAAACTTCTTTGTATCCTCTGACTGAAGCACCTTTACCAGTGTCACAATGGCCGGATTGTTCCTGTCTTCTGCTCTTGTCGCAATAATGTTTGCATATGGACTGTCACTGCCTTCGCTGAAGAGACGATTTGATTTGATTCCGGATTCCAGCACTTTATTGGTATTCGTAATAAAAAAGTCATAGTCATCCTTGGTCGGGATAATCTGTGCTGAATCAATTTCAACAATTTTAACCGGTTTTGTATATTCCGTAATATCATTCACGGATGCACTCAGCGAATTTTTCGCCGTCTCATTCAGCTTAATGAATCCATTCTGTTCCAGAATGGAAAGTGCCCGGTATTCATTGGTACCATCATTTGGAATTGCAACAACAGCATTGTCCGGAATCTGATCTTTATCGGAGTACTTATCAGAGTACGCCGTAATCGGTTCTATATGGATATCCCCGGCATCCACCAGGTCATAGCCGTTGGCCTTATCCCATTCCTGCAGATACGGCCAGTGTTGAAAATAGTCAAAATCGATTTCACCTTTGGCCAGTTTTTCATTTGATGTTTCATCTGACTGGGTTGCAACAAGATCGATTTTAATTCCCTGCTTTTCAAGTTCCGGTTCCACATGCTCCAGAATCTCCGCATGCGGTGTTGCATCTGCGATTCCCTTCAGTATGACATAGCTCCCGGCTGTACCTGCTTCATCAGAAGCAGTCTGCTGTGACTGTGCCACGCTGCTTCCGCAGCCTGTGAGCAGAACTGCTGCGATCTGCAGGATAAGCACGCCTGCCGGCACAATATTATATTTTTTCATAAAACTCCTCCGTTATGTTTTCTGTTTCAGATCAGACTTCTTTTCCTCAGAATATGTCTTGAAACCAGATCTCCCGCCGTCTGTACCACCTGTACCAGAAAAATCAGAACATATACCGTAGCAAACAACACGTCATGCTGGAATCTCTGATAACCATCCCGGACTGCAATATCCCCGATACCTCCTGCGCCGAACATCCCTGCCAGTGCAGTCATTGATATGACACCGATGACTGCCACCGTAAAGCCCCTGATCAGAGAAGGAACTGTTTCCGGCAAAAGCACATGCAGCACGATCTGATAATCCGCAGAACCGAGAGCTCTTGCAGCTTCCACTTTCCCCTTTTCAATTTCAAGGAGACTGCTCTCCACGATCCTTGCATACATCGGAATACAGCTTGCTGCAATGGCCACAATACATGCATTTGTTCCGTAAGATTTACCGAAGATCAGCCTGGCAACCGGTATCATCAGTATGATCATAATCATCTGCGGAAGTGAACGCAGACAATTGATCACCCACCCTGAACCTGAATACAGTACTTTTTTCGGTGCAAGTCCGTTTGGATTCGTTACCGTCAGCAGAATGCCGATCAGCAAACCGAATACCAGCATAATGACAGATGCTATCACTGTCATATACAGAGTTTCCTGAATGGACGGCGTTATCCGTTTCCATACATCCAAAGAAAAAGAGGATAATATCACTTTCCATAGCGGTGTATTCAGTAAACTCATGCGATCACCTCCCTTCCATCATATGCCTGCGCCATCCGATACCTCCATTCCTTTCTGAAATTCAAGAAATACCTTTGCAAACAGCGCTCCGGTCCTGCTTTCAGGATTATGGAAAATATCATTTACAGATCCGGTCTCGATCATACGTCCTTCTTCAAGAACCGCCATCCGGCTGCAGGTATATTTGATTGCATCAAGTTCATGTGTGATCATCAGAATCGTAATTCCTGTTTTTTTATTAATTTCCTTCAGAAGATCCAGTATCTGAATTGTCGTCTGCGGGTCCAGTGCAGAAGTTGCTTCATCACTGAGCAGAACACTCGGACTGTTGACCAGTGCTCTGGCGATTCCGACCCTTTGCTTCTGCCCTCCCGAGAGGCTCCCGGGATATGCCTCCAGCTTGTTTTCAAGCCCGACCATTCCCGCTGTTTCAAGCACCCTTTTCTGAATCTGCTTCTGATCTGTATGCATCAGTTCCAGGGGATAGGCAATGTTCCCATATACCGTTTTGGCTTCAAACAGGTTGAAGTTCTGAAAAACCATGCCGATTCTGCTGCGCTGTTTTCGCAGTTCTTTACCGGAAAGTTTAAGCATATCTGTACCGTCTACCATGATGCTGCCGCTGTCCGGGGTCTCAAGGCGGTTGATGCACCTTGCAAGAGTTGATTTTCCGGCTCCGCTGAACCCGATGATTCCGAATATTTCTCCTTTCCGTACACTCAGATCAATTCCTTTCAGTACAGGAAAAGGTTTGTGATGAACCATATAGGTCTTATGCAGATCCTGTATCTGAATATAATTTTCCATATCATCCCTCCTGCCGGCATCTTCTGATCAACCGTGTGAAAAGGTTTCTGCCACTTCTCCTTCATAGAGTTTTTCATGAAGGTCTTCTCCTTTACCGGGGATTCCGCAGGCATCTGCACGGCATCTTTTACAATGCGTGAAAATTTCCAGATACTGCGACGCATCCGCACGTGCTTTTTCCAGCATTCTGCAGTCAGGTTCAGGTACATCTGCAAGCTCCTGCTGCGGAAGAAGCGGAATAATATTCATCAGTGTTGCACCGGCCTTTTTTACCGTTCTGGCAATCTCACTGATATGCCCGTCATTGATACCCGGCACCAGTACCGTATTGATCTTGATAAATACACCTCTGTCTGCCAGCTTGCGGATTCCTGCCAGCTGTGCATGAATCAGTCTCTGACATGCCTGAACACCCTCCTGCCTTTCCCCGTTCTCATCTGTCACCCATGCACAGATTTTCGTCAGAATCTCCGGATTCACCGCATTTACGGTTACTGTGACTGTCTCGATTCCAAGATCTGCGATCCGGTCTGCCTTCTGTGGGAGATACAGACCGTTTGTGCTGAGACATGACAGGAGCTTTGGATATGCTTCTCTGACAAGTGCAAATGTATCAAGCGCATTGTCCGTTGCGAGTGTGTCTCCGGGACCTGCAATTCCTACCACCGACAGCTGCGGGCAGAGTTCCAGTGCTTTTCCTACCGTTTCAACAGCTTCTGACGGCTTTAATATCACAGAGCTCACCCCCGGTCTTATCTCCGTTTTGTTCAGTCCATGCTTGCAGAATCGGCACTGGATATTGCACACAGGACTGACCGGCAGATGAAGTCTTCCATAATTCTGATGCGCTGTTCCTCCCATGCAGGGATGAATCTGACGGTATATCAGCTTTACCTTGCTGTACAGAAGTGCGTGCAATACCTCATCTATGGTATAAGGTGTCTCAAATGCCTGTATGCCGCGTTCTGCAAGGAAACCTCTCGCCCCGTCCCCGATGCACTCTGCGAACACCCCTCTGCAGTCTCTGATCTGTTCATAAGCATTTTCCAGAGATTCCACAGAATGGGAATGTGTCTGCTGATCACAGGCCGGCACATTTCCGCGAACTTCAATCAGACGGGATTTCTTTTCCTCTTCATCAATCAGATAAATATAGAACTGCTCAGCCCGTCCGAAATGTCTGTCCACATTTTCACCATCCGAACTGACAAATGCTGCCTTATAAACCATTTTTCCTCACTTTCTGTCAGATCTGATAGGAATCCTGCAGATCATCCATAAGTCCGTATGTCATCAGAATTTCTTCCAGCTTCTCCTGTGTCATTGGTCTGGGAACAACGAACATTTCATTATGCTCCACTGCTTCTGCAAGATTCTGATACTCTTTCGCCTGATCATTGTCCGGTGCATATTCGATTACCGTCTTCTTATGGATTTCAGCATGCTGTACAACATTATTACGTGGTACAAAATAGATCAGCTGTGAGCCAAGTTCCTTTGCAAATGCACGCAGAAGGTCATACTCGCGATCAACATTTCTGCTGTTGCAGATAATTCCGCCAAGACGTACACCGCCGCTGTTGGCATATCTTGCAATTCCCTTGCAGATATTATTGGCCGCATACAACGCCATCATCTCTCCACTGGCCACAATATATATTTCCTTGGCCTTGCCTTCACGGATCGGCATGGCAAATCCGCCGCAGACAACATCCCCAAGGACATCATAGAATACATAATCAAGATCCTCGGTATAAGCACCCAGATTTTCCAGCATTGTGATCGAAGTGATGATTCCTCTGCCGGCACATCCGACCCCGGGCTCAGGTCCGCCTGATTCTACGCAGCGGATTCCTCCGAATCCCGTTTTCATAATGGTATCGAGGTTTACTTCATCTTCCCCCTCTTCTCTCAGGGTATCGAGCACGGTCTTCTGTGCAAGTCCGCCCAAAAGAAGTCTGGTAGAATCAGCCTTGGGATCGCATCCTACTACCATGATTTTTTTCCCCATCCGTGACAGACCTGCTGTCAGATTCTGCGTCGTTGTTGACTTTCCGATTCCACCCTTGCCGTATATTGCAATCTGCCTTAACTTTTTCTCTCCCATGATTTTCACTTTCCTGCGCTTTATCTGTCACTCTGACCTTCTGCGCATCAATTTTTCTTACCTGTAGGTTCCAAGCACTCTGTCATAAATGTCTTCAATTGCTCTCAGTCCGCCTTCATACCCTGTATATCCGCAGTTCAGCACCAGTCTGTAGGTAACCGGATTGTTTACCGGCAGAAGATCTCCTCCGAGTTCTCCGGCAAGCTGCTTGTCCCAGCCACTTCCCAGTACAAGCGGTCTTCTGTCAGGATTGGCTTTGTGATCTTCTCTGATCAGCTGCTGATCAGCGCCTGCATCCGGATCGAAAATAACCTTCACGTCTCTTTTACGGATCTCTGAAATCTGTTCAAACCGCTGCCGTATTTCATCCTGATATTTATCCGGAGTATTATCTGCTACGCATTGCAATCCAGGTACCACACCCAGTTCATTTAACAGAAATCTGGAAAATCCAAGTGCATAGGTCGCATCCGCAATACTGTATACCTTTCTGGGAATGCCATACCGAAACTCCTGCATGAAATCAGCAGTTTTTTCAATATGTGCATAATACTTTCCTTCTTCCCTCCTGATGTAGTCTTCAACCACCTGCGGATCGAGTTCTCCGAATCTGCCGACTTCCCGCAGGAATCTGGAAGTTTCCACTCCGCCAACCGGAAGGTAAGGGAACTGAATGTAGGGCGTTCCGTATTTTTTCTGCAGATGTTTTACAATCGGAAGTCCCTCCCATGCACTGACCAGAATGTTAAACTGAGCATTCGGAATCGTTCTCCATTCCGAAAGTCCCTCTGATTCATTGCCAAACAGAATATTTACCTTCAGTCCGATTCCTTCAAGCACTTTCTTGAGTCCTTCAAGATTTCCGTTCCAGTATGGATCCTGATGCGGAATCGTTGCAAAAACGTTCACCAGTCCCTTTATTTTTTCTGTTCCCTCTTTATATTTGTCGACATACTGATCCACAATGGCATTGACCAGTCTGCTGTGACTGACATAGTTGTTACTCTTAAAGCCGCCGCACTCAAGGTATACAATCGGTCTGTCCTGATCCTGATAGTCCTTGACAATACTCGCGATATCATCTCCGACAATTGCCGCCGTACATCCGGTAATGACAACATAGATATCTCCTTTCAGGATTTTAAAAGATTCTTCAATGACCCCGCGAAGTTTCTTTTCTCCTCCGAATACCACGTCCTTTTCCTCTTCATTGGTACACGGAATTGTATTTCCGCCGGCATAGCCTTCTCCCGGTCCCATAAAACCGCAGACCTTGCTTCCGCACCCCGGGCCGGAATGCAAAATGGGTACTCCGTGTCTGATTGCCGTCACACTCTGAAACGCTGCAAGCGCACAGGAATAACGGGGCTGTTCTATATATTCTGGCATTTTCATTTCCTCCGGTTTTTATCCGATCTGTCTCTTATTTTTTACTCATCTACTGCTTTTTCGCGCTTCTGTTCTTTCAGTTTCTGAATCTCCGCACTTTTTTTCACATAATATCCAGGTTCCTGCTGCAGCCACCAGTCAGTATATGGAATATCCACATGTTTTGACAGATTGGTAACAAATTCCACAGCGTCAAGCGTCTCTTCTATTCTTTTGGCATACCGGAGGACACCTTCATATCCGAATCCAAACTGTTCATCACCGATCAAAAGTGATGGAATTCCCAGTTTTGCCGCCCATGCCGTCATTCCTGAATGTCTAGCAATAATGATATCCGGCTTGATCCGGTTAAATGCATTTACCAGTTCAAACGCCTGCTTATTGCAGACACGGTATCCGGGAACATCCCCATAGACTTCTACTGCCTGTGCAAGCGCATCTGACCTGGGATCTTCATTATCATAAAGAGGATCATGATGGAATATGGATGCACCTTCCACTTTAAAGCCAAGTTCGCCGAGAAGCGCAATGATGGCATGACCATGTGCCGCACCTGCTGCCACATAAGCCGTTTTCCCTGCAAATTCCTTCCGGTACTTTTCCAGCTGAGGTTCTGTTTCTGCATGTTTCTCAGCAATGATCTTTTCCACCTCTTCTTCCTTATGAAGAACTTTTCCGAGTTCTCTGATCCATCTGTCTGTAGCTGTTACGCCATATGCCGGCGGTGTTTTGATCTCCGGAACGCCGAATACCTGTTCAAGCCCTGCTCCCATATATGTACTCAGAGATGGGCAGATATGAATGGTGGCTGCCGCTTCCGATATATGTCTCAGTTCCTCAATTGTGGCAAATGGCATAATATACTGTGCTTCATAGCCAAGTCTTCCAAGAAGGTCGTCAAAAATATGACTGCCCCAGAAATTCACAATATTTACCTTATTGGTTTTCTTCTGTGCAGGCTGCACAATTTTCCGGAGTACACTGTGATAAGCTGCGTCAAATCCGGTCGTCCAGATTCTGGAACGAAACCCTTCACAGGTGCAGGATACTACCGGAATTCCAAGTTCATCCGAAAGCCTGTCCAGAACCGTTTCAATATCCTCGCCGATAATTCCTGAAGCGCAGCTGGTGGTTACAAAAATCGCCTTGGGATTCACCCGTCTGTATGCTTCTCTGACTGTATTCTCCAGCTTTTTGGCTGCTCCGAACACTGTATCCTTCTCTTCAATGCAGGTACTGAAATATCTGCCATAGGTCTCCGGCAGATTTCTTTTGGACTGCTCTACACGATAGGTAAAATTGAATCCGAAAAAGTCACCGGCACATCCGACCGGTGCATGATTGACTACTGCAACATCCCTGATCATGGAGAGCTGGCAGAATGCCTGCCCGGAATTACATCCCATACACTGCGAAAATTTTCTCGGACATTCCTTCAGATTTCCCTTATGCGAACAGCTGACCAGTTCACTTGCACTTCCGTCAAAACCGATAATTGAACCCAGACGATTCTCCCTGATGGGGACACTGGCTTCCTGAAGATTAATCTTTGACATGACATGCCTCTTTTCTTTGCTCTAATTACTACTTTTCCTACAGCTTATGTAGGATATTCTATCAGCATATTTCTGAAAGTGTTAATTTGCTTTTCTGATTGCCAGTTATAGCTTTTTCCTATCATCTGTTACCCCTGGCCTTTTTTCGTCTCCATGTATCGTTTCTCTTAGTATCTCGACATATTGCTCTCCCAGCCTGCTGAGGGGCATGCGCTTTCTTTTGATATAGCCTATGGTAATTATCTCTCTGGATTTAAGCGGAATCGCAACATAATCCGGTCCGTTCAGATCCTCACAGATAATTCCGCAGCAAAGTGTATATGCATCCAATCCCACCATCAAATTGAGCATTGTCGCTCTGTCATCCGCATGAATAATCTTATGATATCCATATGTACTGTTAACCTCCTCTGCATAATAGAAAGAGTTATTGTCTCCCTGATCAAAAGAAAGACACGGATATGGTTCCAGGTCTTCCATGGTAATCTGTCTTCTTTCTGCAAGTGGATGTCCCTTCCTGAGATAAACAGATATTCTGCATTCGAAGAGTCTGTGAAATTCAACTTCCGCATCTGCAAATGCTTTTTCCAGCATTCTGCGGTTAAATGCATTCAGATACAGGATACCGATCTCACTTTTCATATTGCTGACATGCTCAATTACCTCATGCGTCTTGGTTTCATGCAGTGCAAATTCATAGTCCTCCGGTTTATAGGTTCCTGCCAGTCTGATAAATGCTCTGACCGCAAAGGAATAATGCTGCATGGAAACACCGAATCTGGTTTTATGATGATCCGGCTCAATATAATGCTCCTGAATCATCTGATACTCTTCCATCATCTGCCTGGCATAACTCAGGAACCCTTCTCCATCCTGCGTCAGAACAATTCCCCGATTTGAACGCAGAAATATAGAAATCCCAAGTTCTTTCTCCAGATCACGTATTGCGCCGGAAAGACTGGGCTGTGAAATATAAAGTTTACGCGCAGCTTCATTCATGGAACTGCTGTCTGCTATTGCTACCGCATAGCGAAGTTGTTGAAGTGTCATACTTTTACTCCTTATATTTCTGAATCATCCGCCTTGTGAAGCCTTCCGTTATCCATAATGTAATGCACATTTCCAAATGTCTGTGCCAGCAGATCATGTGTAACCAGAAGAACAGCCGTTCCTTCCTCTGAAAGTTTCTGAAAAAGATTCAATACACATAACGATGCTGTCCTGTCCAGATTTCCGGTGGGTTCATCTGCGATTACGATACGCGGGTGATTGATCAGTGCTCTCGCAATCATGACACGCTTCTGTTCTCCACCGGAGAGTTCTCCCGGAAACGCTTCCGACAGTTCTTCTGCATCCAGTTTCTGAAGCAGTTCAAATGCCCATGCATCGTCCCCAGTATTACCTGAAATAAGATCCGGCAGCAGCAGATTTTCCAATACATTAAGTCCGGAAAAAAGAGTCTGGTTCTGTGCAATATAGCCAATCTTCCTGTTTCTGATTTCTGAAAGTTCCTGATCTGTCATTTCACACATCTTTTTCCCGTCAACCATCACTGATCCCTCAGATGGCTTCAAAAAACCACTCAGCAATTGCAGCAATGTTGTCTTTCCGCTCCCTGATCTTCCTGTAATTCTGATAAATTCACCTTCACCGATTTCCAGGCTAACCCGGTTAACTGCTGTAGCTGTTCTTTTCCCCGTATGATAGGTTTTGGAGAGTTCTCTGACTTCATAATGCATTTCAGTTTTCCTCCTGCAAAACTCTGTATATCTCTTTTTTCAATATTGTTCTGACTGCAACTACAGATATCAGTTCCCCTGTTGCAGTGCCGGTAAGTACAGCTGCTGCTCCTCCTGCGATGAGCTGTGACAACGATAGTCCGAGAAACGGCATCTGCAGCTTCATGCCAATGTATGTCCCAAATGGTAAAAAAACAGCTGCCGCAAGAAGCATTCCTAACGCTGCAGCACTCATAAAAAGGATCAGATTTTCTCCGCCAACCATATAGTACAGGTCTCTCTCCCTTACTCCCATCATGCGAAGTGTTGCAAATTCTTCTTTTCGTCTGTTCATGTAAAATACCATCACTGCAGAAACAGTAACCATTTCACAGCCCCATAGAATGACCATCAGTGTCTTTATTCCGAATGTCATCAGACAAAGATGATCCGCTGTCTGTCCTGTCAGTTCCGAAGACTCCACAATATCTGCCTCCGAGCCACAGATTTTTCTGATCGCAGATTCCGCAGCGGATCTGTCTGCATCTTCTGATAATTTCACAAAGACTGTTGAGACCGCATTGCTCTGTTTCTGTGTATTCAGAAAGTGAAACCCTTTCTTCTCGGCATCTTTTATCATCTGCGGTATGGCATCCATTGTCACATACACAGAATCATCAAGTCCTGTGGCCGTTTTGGCCAGCTGCGCTGTCACCCGGTAGTTCCGCCCGAATATTCTGATTGTATTGTTTTTATCCAGTACCACATTACTTCCTGCAATAATCTCATCTGTTTTCTTCATTTCGGCATGTTGTGCACTGATCCACGGCTGTATAATAAAATCAGTTTTCGGATCAAACCCGATAATCTGTACCTGTCCAGAGCAGCAGCTTGCAGACATACTGGTCAGATAAAACTGTTCTGCCGTCTGATTTACTCCTGAAACTTTCGCAGTCTGCGTCCCGATTCCTTTTTTCATGTAGAAGAAACTTCTTGAACCGGATAACAGCATCGCCTGTTCGGCAGCATCATCTCCTGCAGGTACAATGATCAGATCTGCACCAAGCCTTTCAGACAGGCTGTTCATCCCGTTTCTGAGACTTGCAGTCAATATAAATCCTCCATATACGGCAAATGTCAGTACCACAGTCATAATGAACAGACATAGAGTACTGATGCTTTTCCTTCTCAGATTCCGGGCAATCATCAAACGGATCCACTTTTTATTCATCCACTGCCTTCTGATCTGTTTGCTGCCGATTACTTTTTTTCTTTCTTTCGACTCGCAACACCCCGGATCCGCCAGTCAGAATGATCAGAATTCCCAAAAGAATCAGAAATGGCCTGGTAGCTGCATGACAGGTCATCATACTGCCTTTGCATACACCGATCAGCACTGTCGGAATCAGAATAATCTGTATTCCATTAATCAATGCTGCCGCAAGAAGCCCACGCACTGTTTCCTCATTTCTGTCAAATAATATCAATAATCCCAGTAATGTCAGTACCAGACCTGCTCCAATTTCTGCAAGTCCTGTATAATAGCAGGGAGACTTCGGATTCATTCCGCTGCATATCGGAAAAATGTACTGCGGACCAACTGCAGTCAGCACACCTGCAATCACAAGAACCACTCCCCTTAAATTTAACTTTTTCATATTCATCTTCTCCTTTTTTGTTTTTATATTTCATATTCCGGCTGCGGCGCTGCAGATGCCAGATGAAACTTTTCAAGAATATCTCTGCGAATCTGCAGGAATTCCGCTCCGCCCCTGTGTCGTGGATGCGGCAGATGTATCTCCATAATCTCACTGATCCTGCCTGGCCTCGGTGTCATGATAACGATCCTGTCCGAAAGATAGATTGCCTCATCAACATCATGTGTTACAAGTATCATTGTCGTATCTTTCTGTTTTTTGATTTCCAGCAGTTTGTCCTGAATGTCTGCTCTGGTAAAATTATCAAGAGCCCCCATTGGTTCATCAAGCAGAAGCAGTTCAGGTTCATTAATCAATGCACGTGCAATTGCAACTCTCTGCGCCATTCCTCCACTGATCTGATGCGGGTATGCTTTCTCAAATCCGTTCAGGCCAACCATATTGATATATGCCGGGATTTTTTCACGCTTGGTTTTATAGACATGCTGCGCGTGAAGCCCTGCTGCAACATTGTTTTCCACCGTCAGCCATTGAAAAAGACTCCCCTGCTGGAACACATAGCCTCTTTTCGGATCCGGTCCCGTAATTTCGCTGCCTGCAGCATAAAGATGTCCCTCCTGTGGCCTGTCAAGGCCGCCAATCATCCTCAGCAATGTTGTCTTCCCGCATCCGCTGGTTCCTATTATTGACAGGAATTCTCCATGTCTCACTTCCAGATTGATATCCCTGAGTGCCTCCGTTGTATGACCTTCATTATCCGAATAAATTCTGCTTACATGATCTATTCTGAGTACAGTTTGTATTTCCTTATCCGTTTCCATCTTCTTTTACCAGCCCTTCCTGCCAGATCAGTACTTTTCTCTGTATTTTTTCAATCAGCCACATAATCAGGCTAAACAGCACTGCCATGACCAGAATCGCAGCAAACACCTTATAATAGGCACTCCAGACTTTGGATGTATTTATGTAATATCCAAGTCCGCCGGGCTGTCCCATCATTTCTGCCATAACCAGAGTCGTAAATGCAAAGGCATTCGCCGTTGATATTCCCGTAAAAATCTGTGGCATTGCGTGTGGTATCGCTACATGGAATACCAGATAAAAACTGTTTCCTCCAAGCGTTCTTGCCGCATCAAACTGTGCCCGGGGCGTACTCTGAATTCCCGATGCAGTCAGAGAAGCCACCGGAAACCATGCACAGATCACAATCAGAAATACTGCTGCGGATAATGGTGTCGGAAAGAGTGTGAGTGCAAATGGCATCCATGCCACAGCTGGAATTACTCCAGTTATTTTGAGTACCGGTGCAATCCAGTAATACGCCTTGGGAAACCACCCGATCAAAATACCCGTTGAAACACCCAAAAGGACTCCCAGACTGAATCCAAGTCCAAACAGGCGCAACGAATACAACATATTTTCAAAAATAAACGTGCCATCACTGATAAACGCCTCCGCAATTCCTGCCGGTCCTGGAAAAAAGGGCTGTGGCAGAATCTGCAGCTTGGTTCCGAGAATATCCCAGATGGCAAGACCGATTCCAATAGCAAACCTGAATGCCGTTTTTCTGATATACCATTCTGCCTCCGCATGTGCAGCCACTCCCTGAAGCACATACCATAGAATCATCGCAATCAGAAATCCTCTGTATGCCTGATTGGCATCAATCTGCCCTATTCCCGCCTGATATTTCTGAAAATTCACAGGCGCGATCTGCGGTACCAGCAGATTGACAGCAAATGCCACTGCATAGCCTGCCGAAGTTCCCGCTATGGCAGATAGGAACCTGTATTTTGTTTTCCGGTGTTCCGCTGCCGGAACCTCCTGTTTTGTTTCATTCAGTGTGATATCCATTTTTTCCTCATTCCTGCATTGCTGCAGATCTGCTACTTTGTCAGATCTACTTTTTCATATGCTTTCTGCGTAAAGGCATCCGGATCAGTTGTCAGATAACCGATGTTATGTAGCTGTGTTGCAAAATACTTCACATTGCCTCCCACATCTTCTGTTCCCTTTGCCCTTTCTTCAACCGTCGGGTATTCATAACTTTTAATCAGTTCAACTGCAAGATCCTTATCTTCGATTTCAGAATACTTTCCATCAATAATGATCTGTACTGCTTCTTCCGGATTCTTGGCAATCCAGTCCTGTGCCTTTTCATAAGCCCGAAGAAGTGCTGCGATTTCTTCCGGATTTTTTTCAAGAACAATATCTGATGCGTATAAAAAGCAACAATACTTCCCTGCAAATACCGGATCTGTAGCCAGATCAAAAATCACTTTTGCCTTTCCCGCTTTTGCCGCCACTGATCCAAGCGGATCCCACATTGCAGCTACATCAATATCACCGTTATATAATGCCTGCAGCTCCAGATTACCGTCCGAATATGGCAGAAACGTTACCTGCTTATCTTCTTCTTTTGCAGAAATACCTGCCTGTTCAAGCCACACACTGGCAACCTGATGCGGAGTTCCACCGATTTCATCAACACCAATCTTTTTCCCCTTTAAATCTGTCGCCTTACTGATTTTGGAATCCGGCCTCACCACAAACTTGATGCATCCTTTATGAAGCCCATCTACCACTTTGACTTTCACTCCCTGTTCTATTGACGGAAAAAACTGAAAATCACCATTAACAATAGGAATTGTTCCGTTGTTCAAACCGATTTTTCTGGTTTCCGTATCTGCAGAAATCAGATTGACATCAAATCCTTCTTCTGCAAAAAAGCCTTTTTCATATGCAATATAGATCGGTGCCCCGCATAAAGACCCATCCTTTCCGGGAATATTGATTTTTCCATATTTATATGTCCTCTGGTTCTCTGCCGATCCTGCGTTTCCACTGTCCTTTGTATTCTCTGCTGTTCCTGTACTGCCTGCACACGCTGTCAGTGAAGCAATACACGCTGCAATCAGCATCAGACTGATTATTTTTTTCATCCTTCTCCTCTTTTCCGCATGTTATCCACTTTTCATCTTTTTCAAACGGATCTTTTATGCAAACGCCTTTGCAAATGCCTGATCCAGATCTGCTTTCAGATCCTTCGGGTCCTCAAGTCCAGCAGATATCCGGATCAGATTCAACGGAATATCTGCACGGATTTTTTCTTCCGGTTCGAGCTCGCTGTGTGTTGTCTGTGGCGAATTTACAATCAATGTACGCGCATCTCCGATATTCAGATGAAAATGCAGAAGTTTCACACTGTTAAGAAATTTTTCCTCCTGTTGATATGTTCCTTTAAACCCGAATGCAAGAATTCCGCCCTTGCCCTTTGGAAAATCCTTTTCTGCTCTCTGATGATATCTACTGGTTTCAAGTCCTGGATAACGTACCCATTCCACCTCAGGTCTCTGCTCCAGATATTCTGCCAGAATCTGCGCGTTTTCAGACTGACGTGCAAGCCGTTCCGAAAGCGTTTCCAGTCCAACCAGTGCCAGATACGAATCAAATGGAGAAAGAGATGCTCCAAGATAGTCCAGATACACAAATCGCAGCCTTGCCGTAAACGGAAACTCAGGAAATGCCTCCGGAAAGCTTCGATGCTTATTATCAATATCACGGATTGTGTAATATTTTTCAGTAAAACCAGGAAATCTGCCGTTGCTGTAATCAAATTTACCGCTTTCTACAATGACTCCCCCGATCAGGTTTCCATGACCGTTCAATCCCTTTGTCGCAGAATATACGACCAGATCTGCTCCATGTTCAATCGGGCGATACAGGTAAGGCGTAGCTACTGTATTGTCTACCACCAGTGGTATTCCATGTTTATGTGCTACCTCTGCGATTGCATCAATATCCAGAAGATACGCATTGGGATTACTGATGCTCTCGACATAGATGGCCTTTGTATCCGGGCGAATTTCTTTTTCCAGTTCCTTCGGATCCTCAATATGCTCTGCAAAGTCAAACTGAACTCCAAAATTTGGATATATCTTTTTAAAGCTGTCCGAGCTGCCGCCGTACAGATAAGGTGACGTCAGAACTCTTCCCCCTCCCTCTGTCAGGTTCAGCAGCGTATAACTGATGGCTGCCATTCCGGAAGCCACGGCAATCGCACCGCTCCCTCCATCCAGAATTCTGACCCGCTCTTCAAGAACCGCTGTGGTGGGATTTCCTGTCCTTGTATATAAAAATCCGGCTTCTCTTGCACCAAACAGGTCAAGTGCCTGCTGCACATTTTTGAATTCAAATCCTGCAGTCTGATAAATTGGAGTAGATACTGCATAGTGGTGTTCTTCCGGATGATACCCCGCGCCGATCTGTAATGTATCAAACCCATAATTTTCATTGCTGAAATCAAATTTCATAAGTGCCTCCTTATTTCTTAGTATTCCTACCGGTTAAGTAGTTATTGGCATTATAGGTCTGTCAAAACTGTCTGTCAATTCATAAAAAAAGCTGTTAATGCCTCTCAATTCATATTCTTTTGCAATCACATGATATTTATATAAATAAAAAAAGATCACTGCATCCGCTGATAATCAGCATTTGCAATGATCCTCTAATCTGACATTTCTTTTTTGGTTCTTATTTTTTCCTATCGCACACAAAAGGAAAGATGTTTAACACATGTTCCATTCAATTTATCCCCGCTGCCTTCAGCAGCTGCTTCGTATACTCTTCCTGCGGCGTCCTGTATACATCATCCGTTTCCCCGTATTCCACAACCCGGCCATCCTTCATGATCAGCACATGATCACACATCTGATAGACAACCCGGAGATCATGCGAAATAAACAGCATGGACAACCCCAGATTATGATGAAGTGACTGAAGCAGTTCCATGATCTGCGCCTGAATCGTCACGTCAAGTGCAGACACCGGCTCATCTGCGATCAGGAGCCTGGGCGACTGCATCAGTGCCGCGCCGATGGAGACACGCTGCCGCTGCCCGCCGGAAAGCTGTGACGGATATCTTGTCAGCAGTTCCCTTGAAAGCTCGACCTGCTCCAGTACTTCCTTAAGCCGCTCCTTCTGTTCCTGTTCTGACCAGCTGCGGCTTCTGTCAACACGCAGCGGTTCCTTCAACAGCCACTCCACCGTTCTGGCAGGATTCAGGCTTCCGTACGGATCCTGAAATACCATCTGCGGACGTGGATATTTCTGAATGATGGTTCCCTGATAGTCCTTATTTATCCCGACAATGGTTCTGGCAAGCGTCGACTTTCCGCAGCCGCTCTCCCCCACAAGGCCCAGTACTTCACGGTCTTTCAGTTCAAAGGATACGTCAAAAAGAGCCTGCTTTCTGCCTGCTCTCTCCAGAACATTTCTTTTTCTTTTTTTGTAGAAAACATCAAGATGCGATACCTGAAGTGCAGGACGCAGACTTTCCATTTCCTCTGCTGTTTTCTCAGAATATTCCATTTTTCCCCTTTGACAGATCCACTCTGGGTATTGCTGCAATCAGTTTACGGGTATATGCCTGCTTCGGATGAATAAAGACTTCCTCTGCCTCTCCGCTCTCAACAATTCTGCCGCTTTGCATAACGATCACTCTGCTGCACAGCTGTCTGACAAGGCTCAGATCATGTGAAATAAATATGATCGCTGTTTTCTTTTCGCGGTTGATCTTTTGCAGCAGTTCGACAATCTGTGCCTGTACCGTCACATCCAGCGCTGTCGTCGGTTCATCCGCAATCAGAATCTCCGGATCTGCAATCATCGCAGCCGCAATCATGACCCTCTGCCTCATACCGCCGGACAGTTCATGCGGATACATCTCATATACCTTCTCCGGCTCATGAAGGCCCACTGCCTCCAGCATGGAAACAGCCTTCTGCCTGCGTTCCTGCCCAGGCATCTGCGGCACATGAATCCGAAGGCTCTCTTCCACCTGCCAGCCGATCCGCTTTACAGGATTCAGGGAAGTCATCGGCTCCTGGAATATCATGGCAATCCGGTTCCCCTGGAAATTTCTTAAAATTTTTCTGTCGCAGGTCAGGAGGTCCTGTCCGCCATACATGATCTTCCCGCTCTTTGTCATATTATGTCTGGAAAGAAGTCCTGCAATTGCCAGCGCGCTCATGCTCTTTCCCGAACCTGACTCACCGACAATTCCGACGATCTCACCTTTTTCCAGTTCCAGATCAAAATCAGACACCACCGTTTCCGGCAGCTGATGATCATGAAATTCAATCTGCAGGTCTGACACTGCAAGTATCTTTTCACTCATATGAATCCCTCATTATCCCTGTACCTTTCTGACGCCTTCCCCAAGGAAGGAGAATCCCAGAACCATTAGAATAATAACAATTCCGGGGCCAAGTACATATGCCGGTGCAGAAAACATATACTGCTGCGCATCAGAAAGCATCTTGCCAAGGCTTGCATACGGCGGCTGTGATCCGATTCCCAGATAACTCAGTCCTGCCTCTGCCAGCACCGCATTGTTAAACCCGATCAGTACGGAAGACAACAGTACACCCCGTACATTCGGCAGAATATGCAGGAAAATAATCCGCAGATCCGAAGCCCCCTGAATTCTTGCACTCTCCACATAATCCATATTACGGCACCGCAGAAATTCGCTTCGCACAATTCTGGCAAAGCTTGGTATAAATGCGATTCCGAGTGCAATCATCACTTCATATGTACCCGTACTGAACAGGCTGACGAATACCAGTGCCAGCAGAACACTCGGGAAAGCAAACAGTGCATCAATGATACGCATCATGATCTCATCAAAAATCCCGCCGTAAAAGCCGGTCAGTGCACCGATCAGTGTACCGGTTCCCGCACCGATTGCCACGGTACCTGCCGCAATGATCAGCGTCACACGGCTTCCGTACAGGACTCGGCTGAACACATCTCGCCCCATGTGATCCGTTCCCATGATGTGCCTTAAGGAAATTCCCTGCAGCTTTGCTGATGCATCCATCTGTGTCGGGTCATATGGTGTAAAAAAGATTCCGACCAGCACCATCAGCAGAATGATTCCTGTGATAATACAACCGGCTGTCATATATGCATTATGGTATTTCCCCATAAATTTTTTTCGTTCTGAAAATTTCCTCAAGTCCGTCCTCCGTGCTGCACCTGTATCCTCTGCAGCAGCCCTTTTCTGTTTTCCTGTCACTGACGGATTCAGTCAGTGATTCTGGGATCAATGATTCTGTAAATCACATCCACCAGAAAGTTAATCAGAATGACCAGCATGGCAATTCCCATGATAATCGCTTCTACGACAGGATAATCCCTGTTGCTGATGGAGGTCAGCAGGATTCTGCTGATTCCCGGGATTCCGAATACCTGCTCGATCACGATACTGCCCGCCACCATGTCCGCAAGCGCCATTCCGATAAACGTGATCACAGGAATCATGGCATTTTTCAGTACATGCCGGTACAGCACTCCATTAACCGTATTGCCACGGCTGTATGCTGTTCTGGTATAATCCTTTGCCGCCTCATCCACCACAGATCCGCGCAGCAGTTTGGTCGCCATTGCCGCTTTGGGAAGGGCAATTGCAATCGCCGGGAAGATCAGATAGGCGAAGAATCCGCCTGCGCTCGTATCAAACGATACAAAGCCTCCGGGCGTGAACAGGTGCAGAATCATTCCAAAGAAATAAGTGATCAGAATTCCGGAAAAAAATGGCGGAATCGCCATGATAACCTGATTGACTGTCATGATGATCCGGTCTGCCATTCCGTTCTCATGCCTGGCCGTATAAATGCCAAGCGGAATGGAAATCAGAATCATGAACACAAAAGACATCATTGCAAGTGAAAATGTAATCGGGATCTTGGATGCCAGCATTGAAGCCACCGGCTGGCTGTAGACATAGGAGGTTCCGAGATCTCCATGAAGAAAAGAAGTAAACCATCTGAAATACTGCTGATATAACGGGTCATTAAGTCCCATCTGCTCCCGCAGCGCTTCTACCTGGGCAGGCGTTCCCTGCGTGCCAAGAAGTCTTGTTGCCGGATCGCCCGGGATAATATGAAAAGCGAGGAAGACACAGACAGAGACAACGACCAGTGTAAGGGCCATCATTAAGACTTTTTTCAGTACATATCTCATCTGTGTATTCCTCGTTCTGTTTTTTACTTGCTGGTCGTATCATCCGCAAGACGGATCTTTGCAATATCCTGCGCATATAACGGATAGAATACGTAACCTGTATATTTCTTATTCAATGCAACGAATTCCGGAAGATCCTGAATATAGACATTGGCTGCATCTGTGGAAAGAATGGTTTCACATTCCTTGAAGTCCGCAGTCTTCTTATCATCATCCGTTTCCGCTTCAGCCTTTGCATAGGCTGCATCGTAATCTGCATTGTTATAATTTGTAAAGTTATTGTCTGCTGTAGATACAAATCTGCCAAGCAGCGCCGGCGCATTCAGTGTGGAAGCATCCACGCCGATCACCGTTGCTTCATAGTTACGGTTTGTATATACGTCAGAAAGCCAGTTGTCCCATTCCACCTGCTGAATATCAGCCTTTACACCGATCTTCTCAAGCTGTTCCGCCAGCACCTGTGCTGTATCCACATGCTGTGTGTAGTTGGACGGCACGGTAATCCTGAACTCAAATCCGTTCGGATATCCGGCTTCTTTGAGCAGTTCTTTGGCCTTATCAAGATTCTGAGTATAGGTATCATTGAGCTCAGGCATGAAATATTTGGTAAATGACGGATACATGCTGCTTCCAAGTGCTTCACCCTTGCCGTCTGATACGAAATCCATGATGGACTTACGGTCAATGGCATAGCAGAGTGCCTGACGCACCTTTACGTCATTGAACGGCTTTACCTTGTTGTTCAGATAAAGTGCCTGCACCAGATTCATTTCGCCTTCATAGACCTGAAACTGGTCTGAAAGCTGTGATGCCTGCGCACTGGTTACTCTTGCAAACATATCAATGGAACCGCCTTCAAGATCCATGACAATGGCATCCGCATTGGATTCCACCTTGAATGTCACATTTTCAATATGTGCTGCATTGTCCTTATCCCAGTAATCAGCAAACTTCTTCAGTACGATGTTCTCCTGCGGTGAACGGGATACATACATATACGGACCTGTTCCGACAGGATTCGTTTCCATTGTGTCTGCACTGTCCTTCGGAATGATTGCCGTCGTCAGATAACTCAGGAAATCGGTATCTGCCTTCTTAAGTACAATTGCCACATGTGTACTGTCAATCACCTTTACACTGTCAATATCAGAAAAAGCCGATACCAACGGGTCTCCGTTACTGGTATCGGCGCATCGATCAATCGAATACTTGATATCCTCTACGGTAACCGGATTTCCGTTATGGAACTTAATTCCATCACGAAGCGTGAACGTGTACGTCTTGCCGTCGTCTGAAATCGTGTAATCGCTGGCTACTGCAGGGTTCAAATTACCATTTTCATCGGGTTTTACAAGTCCTTCAAAGACGTTGAAAAGTACCTCTCTCGTTCCTGCCCCTTCTGCCTTATGGGGGTCAAGACTGTCAATGTCCTGAGGTATACCGATGGTAATTTTAGAAGAATCCTCTGCCTTGTCACCTGAGCATCCGCTCAGTGCAACAGTCAGCGTTGTCATCACGACCAGAAGAAGCGCAAGCCCCTTTTTGTGCCTGTTTCCTCTTTTCATCATAACAATCCTCTCTTCTTATGAAATTTTAAATACATGAACACTATAGAGGTTTGTTAAATAAATGTCAAGAATTATTCTTTCTTCAGAAGAGGTGTGCTTTTATCTGTATTATCTCTGATGGTACCATCTGCCTCTTTATTGATTACTTCCTTCAGTTCATCCATAAAGGTATTGATATCCTTGAATTCCCTGTAAACGGATGCAAATCTGACATATGCTACCGGCTCTAAGTCCTTCATCTTATCCATTACGAGCTCACCGATCACTCTGCTCGGAATTTCCTTCTGCTCCATATTAAAAATTTCCGTTTCCACTTCATCCACCAGATGTGTAATCTGTTCTGCGCTGACCGGCCTCTTATGGCAGGCACGAAGAACACCGGCTTCAATCTTTGAACGGTCATAAGGTTCTCTGTTATTGTCCTTTTTGATTACAATCAGCGGAATTGTTTCGACTTTCTCATATGTGGTAAATCTTTTCCCGCAGGAATCGCAGATCCGTCTGCGTCTGATGGATGTATTATCATCCGCAGGTCTTGAATCTATTACTCTGGTATCATCTTTACCGCAAAATGGGCATTTCATTTTTTCTTTCTCTCCGTTTCTGCATGTTATGCGCTATTTCGTTATTATCATAAAGTAAAAAAGCATATCAACTGACCGCTTTCATAAAATGAAACAAATCAATTGATATGCTTTTGCATCTCATTTCAATTACTTTCTCTGAAGGAACTCCGGAATCTTAAGTGATTTCGGCTCCACCGTACTTCTGACGCTCTCCGGTCTGTTTAAGCCCGTTACCGGTCTTACCGGCGCTGCAGGTGCAATCGGTGCAGAAGCGGTCTGTACCGGTGTTGTAAATGTTCTCGGCTGATTCAGTGTTGTAAATCCGCCGATTCCTGCCCCCGGTGTCACCGGCGTCTGTGCTGTCGGTCTTACCATCTGTGCCTGCGCAGTTGCAGTTGCCTGCTGTGCCGCTGCAATCGCAGCTGCTGCAGCTGCCTGCTGTGCCTTGGCTGCTGATTTATCATCAATTCCTGTTGCAATTACAGTAATGTTGCAGGAATCCGTCTTTGTCTCATCATATACCGCACCGAAAATAATATTGGCTGTATCACCGGCAAGCTGCTGAACATAGCTTGTAGCATCCGAAACATCCGCAAGTGCGATATCACCGGATACATTGATAATCACATCCGATGCACCGGCAATCGTTGTATCCAGAAGAGGACTCTCCACTGCCAGCTTCACTGCATCTGCCGCCTTGTGGTCACCCTGTCCCGCACCGATTCCGATATGTGCAATGCCCTTATCCTTCATCGCAGTCTGTACATCTGCAAAATCAAGATTGATCAGTCCCGGTACATTAATCAGATCCGTAATACCCTGAACGGCCTGCTGTAATACCTCGTCAGCCTTTTTCAGTGCATCCGGCATCGTGGTACGTCTGTCTACAATCTGCAGGAGCTTGTCATTCGGGATGACAATCAGCGTATCCACATTGCTCTTGAGGTTGTCGATTCCGCCCATGGCATTCTGCATTCTCGTACGTGCTTCAAAGCTGAACGGCTTTGTCACGATTCCGACAGTGAGAATTCCCATTTCCTTGGCAAGCTTGGCAACTACAGGCGCCGCTCCGGTTCCTGTTCCGCCGCCCATACCACAAGTAACAAATACCATATCCGCGCCCTTTATGGCAGCGGTAATGTCCTCGGAGCTTTCTTCTGCAGCCTTCTGGCCAACTTCCGGTTTTGCACCGGCTCCAAGTCCCTTAGTCAGTTTTTCACCGATCTGTAAGAGCTTTGGTGCCTTGCACAGCTGCAAAGCCTGCTTATCAGTGTTCATACCGATAAACTCAACTCCTGTTATATTCTCTTCAACCATTCTATTAACAGCATTATTGCCTGCGCCGCCCACCCCGACGACTATGATTCTGCAGGCATTCTCTGCATCGTTTGATTTGATCTCCAGCAAGACAGCTCCTCCTTCACGGTCCGTATAACTCTTTACCATGATATGATATAATTTTTCACCGAAATTATCAACCTGTTTTTTCGTTCAGCCCGCATATTTGCTGAAAAAAATATTTTTCAGCCGTTTTCTTTGAAGGTGACATTCTGCGTATTTTCATCATATTCTCTCATTTCCAGAACGCCACTCTTCCCCTTGAGGTTCGGAAGGATATACTGCAGCTGAATAATTTTCTCATCAATATTGTCTTCCGTACCGATATCGACCTCAATATTATCAAAATAGAGATATACATTATAATCTGAATCAAAGAAAATCCGGTCCGCCTTCAGGTTGTATTTTCCAAGCAGCTGGGTAATGTCCAGAATCTCTGCAAAGACCTTCTGATTCTCAACCGGCAGCTTTTTGTACATCACCACGTAATTAAAATCAAGTCCCATGACCTGCGGAATATCGTTTGCCTTGTCCTGCGAGCTTTCGACAACAGTTCCTTCCCGGTCAAAATACATGTATCTTCCAAGATATTCCACATAACCGGCCAGTGCCTTTTCATACACATTGATCCGGATGGTATCGGGTGAAAGAATATGCACATCCATTTTTTCAATAAACGGAATGTTTTCAATACTCTTATTCCTGTATTTTATGGCCAGATAGATGGAATTATGAGAAAATCTTCCCTTCATGACCATATCTACGATTTCCTTGTCCGTGTAGTAGGTGTTCCCTTCCACATAGACATTGGTCACCGTATAGTTGCTTTTGACATAAATCAGTCCGCCGAGCAGGATCAGCGCCACAGTGCCAAGCGTAATCCCCAGAACAAAAAGGCTTTTATGCAGCCTGAAGATTTCGCCGGGGCTGCGTCTTTCCTTTCGTTTCTTCGGCAGAGACGTCTTTTTTTTTCGTTTCATCGCAGGAAGCTTCAAAACCGGAGATTTCAGGACTTCCTTCTTCCGGGATGAACGCCTGCGGACTGCTGTTTTCTTTCTGTATCTTTTTTTTGCCATTTTCTTCATTCGCACCGGCCCGCCTTACTCATTCACGGGAATGTTTCTGGCAACATTGAGTACCATTCCGATTTCTGCCAGCTGCAGCAGTACCGCGGAACCACCGTAACTGATAAACGGAAGCGTGATACCGGTATTGGGAATGACATTGGTGACAACGGCAATGTTGAGGATCACCTGAATGGAAATATGTCCCATGACGCCAACCACCAGAAGTGCACCAAACAGATCAGGAGCATTGTTGGCAATAATCATCAGCCTCCAGATCAGAAGTACAAACATCATGATTACTGCAATTGCACCGAAAAGCCCCAGTTCCTCACAGATGATGGAGAAAATCATATCATTCTGTGCTTCCGGTATGAAGCCCATTTTTTGCATGCTCTGTCCAAGTCCCTTGCCAAAAACTCCGCCGGAACCGATTGCATACAGCGCCTGCAGGGTCTGAAAGCCTTTTCCGCTTGCATAGGCCTCAGGATCCAGCCACGCAAGAACACGGGCGAAACGGTAATTCATGCTGCTGGAGTAACTTGCCTTGGAAATTGCATATACAATCAGCGCCGCCGCAGAAATTCCACCGCCCAGAATCAGAATGAATCTTCTGTAGCCGGGCGTTGCCACAAACAGCATCAGGAACGCAATTCCCATAATGATAATGGCTGAACTGAGGTTTCTGGTAATACCGTATACCATCAGGCAGATCGGCAGCGGCGTCAGCATAACCAGGAAAAATCCTTTTCTTGATACAACGTTCCGCTGCATCTTGCAGATCAGACTTGCCAGGAATATGATCATCGCCAGCTTTGCCACTTCTGCCGGCTGAACGGATACACCGAAGATACGGATCCATCTCTTGGCACCATTGGCGGTATATCCGAACGGAATAATCATCAGCAGCAAAACTGCCGCAGCCGCATAGGCAGGAACCGCCAGCCGGTTCAGCACCCTGTAGCTCGGGAATCGGCTCAGAATCATCATCAGACCTACTCCGACAACAATTGCCGCCAGCTGGTGTTTGAGATAATACGCCGAATCTCCAAGTTCCAGATTCGCCTCATATGAACTGGTCGAATACAGCATGACCAGTCCGAATGCCAGCAAAAAGAGCACAATAAAAACAAGTCCGTAATCTACATAGAACTCTTTTTTAAACCTGGCCTTCAGCCTCTGTTCCGCCTCATTCATAACGCTCTTTCCTTCAATCTTCCAGATGATTTACATAGTTCTTGAAGTTCTTTCCACGTACTTCGTAATTCGGGAACATATCCCAGCTTGCACAGGCAGGAGACAGCAGTACCGCTTCGCCCTCTGCCGCGTTCTCCGTGCAGAACCGGAGTGCATTTTCAAAGGTATCTTCAAACTGTATGTCGTCAAAGCCATGTTTTCTGGCACACTCAGCTATTTTTTCCCTTGTCTGTCCGATCAGCACCAGCTTTCTTACTTTACCGTCAAAGGCTTCAATCCACTCGTCATACTCGCTGCCCTTGTCATAACCGCCGCCGATCAGCCATGTAGGTCTGGTCATTGCGCGGATTCCCTGAATGGCAGCATCAGGATTGGTTCCTGTGGAATCAGTAGAATAGTCAACGCCCTTGTTACTGGCCACGAACTCTATTCTGTGCGCTACCGCCTT
>CAYMBY010000143.1:0-6924 GCA_964388815.1 uncultured Butyrivibrio sp.
ATTTTCGTATAACAGACCTTCTTCAATTCCGGAAACGGTATCATTGACAAGATCAATGATGGCATTCGGAAAGCGCAGATTGATGGTGTCGAGATAAGGACCCAGATACATGGGCATGCCGCATCCGATCAGCCCGATCCGGAGATGGTCAATGGAAAAGTCAGGAGTATTCAGAAGCGATTTCTGAAGTGTTTCATAGTGTTGAATAAACTGTCCTGCATTTTCATAGAGGGCGATTCCTGCGCCGGTCAGCCGGAATTTCTTTCCCGGTTCAAAGAGCCTTGTACCAAGATCTTCTTCAAAAGCGTGCATGCGTGCATTCATTGTCGCACAGGAAACGCCGCAGAGCGTGGCAGCGGCGGTAAAACTTCCCGTATCGGCTACACTGATAAATTCTTTCAGCCTTGTAAAATCCATTTTCTTCCTCTTCCCGCACACTCTTTTTAATGGAGGTACTGTGCACCTTAATTGAATGATAGAACCTGCAAAGAAATAAATCAATCACAATTCAAAAATCCGGAATAAGCAAAACGGGAATGTTGCGCACATCTTTTGAACCTGATGTTAGAATCGGATCAGTAAGAAGAGAAGATCATGATCAGAACAGAAGAAAAGAGGATGAAAGTGATGAGCGGTGAAATGAAGGCAAATGAGAATGTAAAAGTTCCCATGATCAAAAAGATATGTTACGGAAGCGGCGCAGCCGGAGGAAACGTCATGAGTACGCTGCTGGCGACATTCCTGCTGTCCTATTATACGGATACGGCAATGCTGAATGCTGCAGCGGTTGCGACAATGTTCCTGGTCTGCAGAATTTTCGACGGAATTACAGATGTTATTATGGGCGGTATTGTAGATAAAACCAATACGAAGCTTGGTAAGGCAAGGCCATGGCTATTGCTGTCCGCGCCACTGATGGTCGTCGGAATCATTCTGATTTTAAGCGTACCTGCAGGCTGGAGCGACAGCATGAAACTGGTGTATGCATATGTCACCTACCTGTTCCTGAATGCAGTGGTATACACGATCTTCGGAATTGCGCATATGGCACTGATGGCACGTATTACAAGAGACCCGAATGAAAGAAATACCATGAGCGTTGTCAGCTCCATCTGCAACGGCCTGTCCGGTCTGATTGTCGGAACGGCAATTACAGCATTTGTCATGCACTTTGGCTGGAGCATGACCGGTGTGATTCTGGGTGTGATATCAGGAAGCCTGATTCTGGTTCCGGGACTGACACTCAAGGAAAATATCGGTATGACGGATCATGGTGTGGATCAGAGAGAAGTACTGCCGATGAAACAGCAGCTTCCGGCAGTTCTGACGAATAAATATTTCTACCTGGCACTTCTGATCGGTGCATTTACGCTGCTGATGAATGCCAATGCAATTGCTTCACAGATTTTCTATTGTAATGTTGTCATGCAGGATCCGGCATTCATGATGCAGATGATGGCATTCGGACAGGCACCCGGTATTGTGGTACTGCTGATTATGCCCTGGTTCTCCAAAAAGTTTTCAAAACGTGCATTCATGGCAATCGGCTGCGGAATTCTGATATTGAGTTTTATAGTGCTTGGTTTTGCAGGAACGAATCATTCTCTTCTGATTCTCGGCACAATTTTAAGATCTATCGGTGTGGGCCCGATTTTTGCAGGTATTTATGCACTGATTGCAGATGCAGTTGATTATGGTGAATGGAAGACCGGAATCCGTTCAGAAGGTCTGATGAGTGCATCACAGTCCATCGGTTCCAAGATCGGTATCGGATTCGGTTCTGCCATGACAGGCTGGATACTTGCAGCAGTAGGTTATGATGCAACAGCAAAGGTACAGTCTGCAGCAGTCATAAACGGAATTACCTTTGATTTTTCCTGGATGGGAGTGATCCTGTCTGCAGTTCTTCTGATCTTTGTCCTTCTGATGGATGTGGAGAAATACCTTCCGCAGATTCAGGCAGCGCTTGGAAAGAAACAGATGGCAGGAAGTGAAGCGTAAATGGAGCAGGGAATGGAGAAAACAGAACTGGCAGATGTGTCTTTTGTAAAGAATAAATATCTGGACATTCCATATGCCGGAGATTCAGTGCATCAGAAAATGGATCTGTATCTTCCGGAAAGCGGAAAAGGTCCCTTCCGTGTCATGGTGTACATACACGGCGGCGGGTTTGCGCTGGGAGATAAAAGAGATGATCATGTCCTGACGTATCTGGAACTTCTGAAGGATGAAATTGCAATCTGCTCGGTAGAGTACAGGCTCAGCGGGGAAGCTGTTTTCCCCGCGGCAGTGCTTGACTGCAGAACAGCGGTCCGTTATCTGCGTGCGCATGCGGCAGAATATCAGATTGATCCGGAGCATATCGGCGCGATCGGAGGATCTGCCGGCGGTAATCTGTCGGCGCTTCTGGCAATGAATGTTCCGAACGGAGAATTTTTCGGAGAAGAGGGAATGCACTTTCAGACGGCGTGCACAGTCTGCACGGCAGTAGATCAGTTCGGACCGACCGACTTCAGCATGATGGATGAAATGGCAGGACTGAATGAAATCAGCCTGCAGAATCACGATGCAGAGGATTCTCCGGAAAGCAGATATCTGGGCGGAGCAGTTCAGGAGCTGGATCCGGAATATGTCAGAAAGGCGGATCCTGCACAGTATATCAGTGAAAAAATGGCGCCGATACTGGTGCAGCATGGACTGATGGATCGTCTGGTCCCGTATGGACAGTCCGAATATCTGGTGAAGGAAATCAGAAAGAAGTCCGGAAACAGGAGCATGACAGAATTTACAACCCTGCCCACGGCGGATCATGACGACCCGTTGTATGCGGCACCGGAAAATATGCAGATCATCCGTGACTTCCTTCACAGAACACTCTAAGCAATACATAAATCAAATAAACTGAATAACAAACAGACGAAAATCTCTTTCTTTTGAAGCCGGGAAATATTATGCTGATTACAGCAATAACAGTGAACCAAAGCAGATAAGAAGGAGATTTTTGTATGATGGAAGAAATGAAAGTCAGAATTACAAATAAAAATATGGAATTAAAAGAGTGCAGAAGCGCGTGGAGAAAAGATGATGCGCATGGCTGCATGTGTCTGGAAGACATATTGTATACGCCGTCACCGGCAGCAGCAAGGTTTCAGCGGCTGAGTATTTTCGTACCGGTGGAGTATATGAATCCGGACGGTACAGTCAATGCTTCCGGAAAGAAAGGCATTTACTCCGTACTGACAGCACCGGTGGTCTTTGAAAATAATGCATCCGGATATTCGGAAATGGAACATACTTTTCTGGGAGGACCCAGAAATTATGCAGATCAGTATCTGCAAAAGGGGATGGTATATGTTACCTGCGGATGCCGCGGCAGACAGACAAAGGGTGAGGATGGCACTTTTGTCGGGAAAGCGCCGGCAACACTTGTGGATTTTAAAATGGCGATCCGGTTTCTGAGACATAACAGAAAGGAACTTCCGGGGAATCCGGACCGGATGATTTCTGTCGGCTGGAGTGCAGGCGGAGCAATGAGCGCGCTTTTAGGTGTTACAGGAAACAGCCCGCTTTTCGATGAATATCTGAGGAGCGCAGGTGCATTTATGGAGGAACGGGATGATGTCTATGCTGCGCAGGTCTACTGCCCGATCATCGACCTTGAGCATGCGGATCTGGCATATGAATGGCAGTTCAGAGAAGATGCGGATTATGAGGCTTCTCCATTTTCAGAGGCGGGAACGCTGACGCCTTTCCGGAAGGCATTATCACAGAAGCTGTCGGATGCATTTATCCGCTATTTTAATCAGATGAAGCTGCGTAATCCGCAGACCGGAGAAGAACTGACCATCGGGCCGGATGGCAGAAGCGGCAGCGGCTACCTGTTCCTGATGGCGGAGCTTGACCGCTCGGCGACAGTGTATCTTCAGAAACTGCGCAGGGGGACAGTTCCGCTTGCATGCTCCGTAAAAGAGTATCTGAAGGGACAGTATACGGTTGAAGTCCCTGATTTTAACCGGTTGTTCGGAATGATGAAAAAAATGGAAGAAGAGCAGAAAAATATGCCGCAGCCGCAGGAAAAACCGGATGAGGAGAGCTCCTATGAAGGGCACGGTATGCGAATGGAGCTTCCGAAGATGCCGATGAAACAGCTGCAGGGAGATGATAAAGGCGGCTGGCTTTCCTACGATGGGGAAAAGGCAGCCATCAGAGACCTTGACCGTTATACACTCGGGCATCGCAGAAGAATGAAGGGCTGTCCGTCGTTTGATTTTCTGGGAAAAGAGAGCGGTGAAAATCAGGAATACGGCGATGCACATACAGATTTCGTCCATTTTGATCCTGAGATCGTGCATGCACTTGATGCACTTGGGGAAGCGTTTCCGGAGGAATACAGAATCTATCATGATGAATTTGCCAAAGTGCCAAAGGACGCCGCACTTATGAAACGGGAATTCCTGATCAATCCGTTTTCCTATATCGGAACAGGAGAAAAGTGTGATATTGCAAAGCATTTCAGAATCAATGTCGGAGCGCAGGACGCAGATACTTCCTTTATGATGTCCATGATTCTGTATCTGAAGCTGGCCGGGATCAGCGGAGAGGATGCCGCCTGGAACCTGATCTGGGATCAGCCGCATTCTGAAGCGGATTATCCGGGAGATGTGACGGCATGGATTCATAAAGTATGCGAATGAGAAAGTGTGGAACAGATGAATAACAGAACGGACATTACAGATCTCCGGACAGCACTGGAGGTACTCCGGAAGATTCCGGGGCAGATCATAGAGACAGATACGCCGGTAGACCCGCAGGCAGAGCTGGCGGGAGTATACCGGTATGTGGGAGCCGGCGGGACGGTGCAGCGCCCGACCGATACAGCAGGACCTGCAATGATTTTTCATCATGTAAACGGTTTTGAAGATACCGATATTGCAATCGGCGTGGTCGGTACAAGGCAGCGTGTTGCATATCTTTTCGGCTGCGAGAAGGAGAATGTGGGTAAGCTTCTGACAGAATGTGTGCAGCATCCGGTTGATCCGGTGGAAAGTAAAGACCCGGCGCCGTGCCAGGAGGTTGTACATCTTGCAACAGAGCCGGGGTTTGATCTGCACCGTCTGATTCCGGCACCGACCAATACGCCTGTGGATGCAGGACCGTATATTACACTCGGCATGTGTTATGCAACGCATCCGGACACCGGGTGTTCAGACGTGACCATTCACAGGATGTGCATTCAGGGAAAAGATGAACTGTCTGTTTTCCTGCAGCCGGGCAGCAGGCACATCGGCGCAATGGCAGAGCGTGCCACGCAGCTGGGGCAGCCGCTTCCGATTTCCGTGTCCATCGGTGTGGACCCTGCAATTGAAGTGACTTCCTGCTTTGAACCGCCGACCACCCCGCTGGGATTCAACGAACTGTCCATTGCGGGAGCACTCAGACAGACACCGGTCAGAATGAAGAAATGCCTGACCATCAATGAATATGCAATTGCAAACGCAGAATATGTGATTGAAGGAGAAATTCTTCCGGGAGAGCATGTCATTGAAGACCAGAACAGTCATACAGGCTATGCCATGCCTGAATTCCCCGGATATAACGGAAAAGCCAGTCATGAATGCTGGAGACTGAAGGTAAAGGCGGTAACACACCGGAAACATCCGATCATGCAGACCTGTATCGGACCGAGCGGTGAACATGTGGATATGGCCGGAATTCCGACGGAGGCCAGTATCCTGATGATGATTGACCGGGCGCTTCCGGGAAAAGTGACCAATGTTTATGCACATCCTTCAGGCGGCGGAAAATATATGGCAGTTCTGCAGTGCCGCAAGGAAACGCATACGGATGAAGGCAAACAGAGACAGGCTGCACTTCTTGCCTTTTCAGCATTCCCGGAACTCAAGCATGTGATTCTGGTAGATGAGGATGTGGATATTTTTGATACCGATGATGTACTGTGGGCAATGAATACGAGATTCCAGGGAGACCGTGATGTGATTACGATTCCGGGGGTCAGATGCCATCCGCTTGATCCCAGTTCGGATCCGGCGTATGACGGCAGTATTTCAGACAGGGGAATTTCATGCAAGACCATTTTTGACTGTACGGTTCCGTTTGCAATGCAGGATAGATTCAGGAGAGCGCAGTTTATGGAGGTAGATCCGGAGAAATGGCTGAAGGGATGAAGAAGAGAATCATTGTGGCAGCAACAGGAGCGAGCGGACAGCCCATTCTGATCAAATGTCTGCAGCTGATCCGCAGTGCTCCGGAATATTCTGCAGGTCTGATCATGAGCAGTGCAGCCGCACTGACACTGACGCAGGAGACCGATCTGTCCCCTGCACAGGTGGAAGCACTTGCAGATGAAGTGTATACGCCGCAGGAAATCGGAGCAGGCCCTGCCAGCGGAAGTTTTAAGACCTGCGGGATGCTGATCGTGCCGTGCAGCATGAAGACCGTTGCCGGCATTGCCTCGGGCTATGCAGAGAATCTGATCCTGAGAGCGGCAGACGTGACAATCAAGGAGCAGAGACCTCTGGTACTGGCGGCAAGAGAATCTCCTTTATCAGCGGTTCATCTGCGTAATCTTCATGAACTGTCACAGATCCCGGGAGTTCATGTGATTCCGCCGATGATGACGTTCTACACAAGGCCTGAGTCCATCGATGACATGGTGTATCATATTGCGGCAAAGCTTGTGGAACCGTTCGGAATTGAGGCACCGGAGTATCGAAGGTGGAAAGGGATGGAATAACAATCAGACAGACTGATTATCCGGGAAGGATTTCCAGCCAGTAGCCATCCGGATCCTGAATGAAATAGATTCCCATGGCGGGATTTTCAAAGCAGATGCAGTTCATCTTCTGGTGAAGCGCATGCGCAGCGGCAAAATCGTCTGTGCGGAAAGCAAGATGGAATTCCTGT
>CAYMBY010000144.1:0-14940 GCA_964388815.1 uncultured Butyrivibrio sp.
AGCAGTTGCAATCTGATAGGTGACAGAGGATGCACCTGCTTCATCAGCGGCATCTTTTATGATTACGTCAAAATAGTAACCGGTATCTTCATCTGCCCCTGGTAACCAGGCTGTCCATTGCACTATAAAGTGCTGCGACTCCCGGATAGCCATTAAATTCAAAGCCGGTGACTTCCAATGTCTTAGTACCGGAAGATGCACTGGCGGATTTTGATGCCGGTGTTGCTGCAAAAAAAGAAGCCCAAAATCATTGAAAATTCAACGATTCCGGACTTCATCATATGTGTCGAAGCGACCCGATTCGAACGGGCGACCTCTGCGTCCCGAACGCAGCGCTCTACCAAACTGAGCCACGCTTCGATTTATATATAAACGAAAGGACTCTTGCGAATACCTTTCGAGTTTGCCACCGTCTTTCGAAACCTTGTTGCGACTTTCAGCAGCAACAATGATGATACAATATATTCGGGGGGATTGTCAACCCCCTCGAATATATTTTTCGGATTTTTTGTCTTTTTTTCTTCTTCAGAGGTTACAGTGCCATGCCGCGAATCAGGTTTACCATCTCAAGTGCGCCAAGTGCACAGTCGTAACCCTTGTTCCCTGCTTTGGTTCCTGCACGCTCGATGGCCTGCTCGATATTCTCTGTGGTAAGTACGCCGAACATAACCGGAATGCCGCTGCCGAGGCCTGCGGCCGCAACGCCTTTTGATACCTCGTTACAGACATAGTCATAGTGACTGGTGCTGCCGCGGATGACGGCGCCGAGACAGATGACGGCATCATATTTTCCGCTTCCGGCCATTTTGGCAGCAATGAGCGGAATTTCAAAGGCACCGGGGACCCATGCGACGTCGATCTGTTCTTCTTTCACATCGTGACGCAGAAGTCCGTCCATGGCGCCGCCCAGCAGTCTGGAAGTGATAAATTCATTAAAACGGGCAACGACGATTCCGATGCGGATATTTTCTGCGATAATTTTTCCTTCAAATGTACTCATTTTTTTCTCCATTTCTTTTTTGAGGTGTTCTGATCAGTAATTCAGGATATGTCCCATTTTTTTCTGCTTGGTCTTCAGGTAGGCGAGATCATAGACGGTTGCCTTCATCTGGATCGGCACGCGTTCCAGAATCTCCATGCCATAGGCGCCCAGCTGATAGACCTTGTCCGGGTTGTTGGTCAGAAGACGCAGGCTGTGAATCCCCAGATCCTGCAGGATCTGGGCGCCGATATAATACTCCCGTTCATCCGCGGCGAAACCAAGCCGCAGGTTGGCTTCCATGGTGTCAAGTCCCTGTTCCTGCAGTTCATAGGCGCGCAGCTTGTTGATCAGCCCGATGCCGCGTCCTTCCTGACGCATATACAGAAGTACGCCGCGTCCTTCTGCTTCAATCTGTGTCATGGCCATGGCCAGCTGCTGGCCGCAGTCGCAGCGAAGGGAGCCGAAGGCATCACCGGTCAGACATTCCGAATGCACTCTGCACAGCACGTTCTGACCGTCTCCGAGGTCGCCTTTGACAAGCGCAATGTGATGTTCTTCGTTCAGGGTGTTCACATATCCGTAAGCGGTGAAATTGCCGTATCTGGTCGGAAGCTTTGTGACGGTAACGCGCCGGACGAGTTTTTCATATTGTTTCCGGTAGTCCTGCAGCGCTTTGATGGAGATGAGGCACAGGTGATGGGTTTGGGCCAGTGCCCGGAGCGCGCCCTGACGCAGCATTTTGCCGTCATCTCCCATAATTTCACAGCACAGGCCGCATTCCTTCAGACCTGCCAGACGGCAGAGATCAACGGTTGCTTCCGTGTGACCGCCCCGCTCCAGCACACCGTTTTTTCTGGATAAAAGAGGAAACATATGCCCGGGTCTCCTGAAATCTTCCGGCCCGGCATCGTCGCGGACGCAGTTTCTGGCGGTAATTCCCCGTTCCTCTGCGGAGATGCCTGTTGCAGTGCTGATATGATCAATGGAAACGGTGAAGGCAGTTTCATGATTGTCACCGTTGTCTGCAACCATCTGCGGGAGCCTGAGCTTCGTGACATATTCAGCGGACATGGGCATGCAGATCAGCCCCCTGCCGTGTGTTGCCATGAAATTGACATTTTCGGTTGTGGCGGATTCTGCGGCGCAGATGAAATCGCCTTCGTTTTCCCTGTCCGGGTCATCGGTGACCATGATGACACGTCCGTTTCTGAGTTCTTCCAGTGCTTCCTGTACAGTATTCATATTAAAATCCATTCCTTTCAAGGTATGCACGGCTGATCCGGCTTTCCTGCGCGGGCACGGAAGGCGTTCGGACCGTCATGTATTTTTCAATGTATCTGGCAATCAGATCGTTCTCAAGATTGACCTCGGTGCCGGTTTCGTAGGTTCTGAAAATGGTCTGTGCGCGGGTATGCGGGATGACGGACACGGTGAAAAAAAGATCCGTCAGGCCGGCGACTGTCAGGCTGACGCCGTCAACTGTGATGGAACCCTTGCAGGCAATGCGCCGGAGAATGTCAGGTGATGTGGAAATCTGATACCACACGGCGTTTTCATCCTGTCGTATCCCGGTGATGTGCCCGGTTCCGTCTGTGTGCCCGGTTACGATGTGTCCGCCGAATCGGCCATTCATGGGCATCGCCCGTTCCAGGTTGACCGGCATGCCGTCACGCAGATTTCCGAGTGCGGATTTCTGCAGCGTTTCATGCATGACATCAGCGTCGAAGAAGCCGCGCTTCGTGTCAGTAACTGTCAGGCAGACCCCGTTTACGGCAACGCTGTCACCGGTCCGAAGGTCCTGTGTGATGAGATCTGCCCGGATGCGGATGAGAGCGGAAACGGCAGCTTTTTTCAAAAAGACGGTCTGACCCGTTTCTTCAATGATTCCGGTAAACATCGGATGCGATTTCTCCTTCCATCAGAAAGTCTTCGCCGATCGGTGTCACGCGGCAGTTTTTGAGCCGCAATCCGCTGTCAGGATCGGGAAAGCCTGTTCCCTCGACGGGCGTCATGGCCATGGTACCGCCCATCAGAAGCGGCGCGATATAGGCCATGACTTTATTGACGATGCCGCTTTCCAGTGCGGACCAGTTCAGTGAGCTTCCGCCTTCGAGCAGGATGCTGTCGATCTGATTGCTGCCGGCCAGGCGGCACAGCGCCTGCAGATCGACATGACCGTCTTTTCCGGGCAGCTGCCAGATCTCGCAGCCGGCAGAGGTATATGCGCCGATCAGCGAAGCGTCTTCTGCGCATGTGGCGATGATGGTCCGCGTGTGCTGCGCCTGTCTGACAACATTTGATGTCAGCGGGGTTCGCAGGCTGTAGTCACAGATGATCCGGACCGGATCCGGATATCCGCCGGGGATTCTGCAGGTCAGTTGCGGATCATCGGAGAGGATGGTTCCGACACCGGTCATGATGGCGGTATACCTGCCGCGCAGTGCATGCACCTGTGCTCTTGCCGTTTCGCCCGTGATCCATTTCGAGGCGCCGGTATAGGAGGCAGTTTTTCCGTCCATGCTCATCCCGTATTTCATGATCACATAGGGCAGACCGGTCCGGATGTAGTGGAAAAAGACCTGATTCATCGCGACACATTCATCGTGGCAGACATCCGTTGTGACTTCGATCCCGTGTTCCTGCAGAATCCGGATTCCCCGGCCTGCAACAAGCGGGTTCGGGTCCGTGCAGCCGATGACAACGCGGCGGATGCCGCAGGAGAGGATGGCATCCGTACAGGGCGGCTGTTTGCCGGTATGGCAGCAGGGTTCAAGCGTCACGTACATGGTGGCGCCGTCCGCAGATTCATTAAGCGAAGCAAGTGCATTGCGTTCGGCATGTGCTTCTCCATATTTTGCATGCCAGCCTTCACCGATGATACGGTCATTTTTTACAATCAGTGCGCCGACAAGGGGGTTGGGGGCGACATGCCCCGTTCCGCGTGCGGCAAGTTCCAGTGCGAGTTTCATGTATTCACAGTCATTCATGCCAGTTCCTTTCTGTCTGACAGGAGCCCGCTTTGCAGGTCCTGATATAAAAAAATGCCCCGGGAATTTTTCCCAGGGCATCTGACGCAGAAACAGCGCACGTTTTCCTGTGTCTGTGAAATAAAAAAAGCTCCGGAATCAGAAATAATTCCAGAGCAATTAATCATACAGACATAAAGAAAAAGCATTGCCGTTTCTTTTGTTCGTTTCAAACATCTTCTTTTATCCAGACTGTACTGTCGGCCTCGGAGTTTCACCAAGTCATGCCTTGCGGCTCGTGGGCTTTACCACCGGTAGGGAATTGCACCCTGCCCTGAAGATCTTATTAAGTTGACCACATTATAAGCACATATAAAATAAAAAACAAGTGCCAGATTTATCATTTGCGGATGAGGAACGGGGATGCCTTGTTCTGACCCCGCAGCTGTGCTATGATGACAAAAGTATATAAAAACGGAGGCAATAAGGTAATGGCAGAAAGTAAGGTAAAGGCTTCATCAAAAATCAAAACAGTTGATATTGTACTTATTGGTATGTTTGCAGCGATTCTGGGCATCCTGTCTCAGATTCAGGTTCCGTCACCGACGGGTGTGCCGATGACCATGCAGACGTTTGGCGTTGCACTGATCGGCGTGTTCCTTGGCAGAAAAAAAGGTCTGATGACCATGCTCGTATATGTTCTTCTCGGCGTTGTCGGTGTTCCGGTATTTGCTGGACTCTCCGGCGGCCCGCAGGCGCTTGTTTCCTATTCCGGCGGTTTTATCTGGGGCTTCTTTATCCTGGCACTCTGCTGTGCAATCGGTGAGACCAGAAAAAACTATGTGTTTAAAATGGGACTCGGCATTGCAGGTGTTGCTGCATGTCACATTCTCGGGATCCTGCAGTTCATGGTGGTTGCAGCATCCGGGTTTATGGAATCCTTCCTGCTGGTAAGTGCTCCTTACCTGATCAAGGATGTTTTATCCGTACTGCTGGCATATATCATCGGCGGAGTTCTTCGTAAGAGACTGGCAAAGGCAGGACTTCTGGATTGAGACTGAGGGTTCATCATCTTCTGTGTGTGCCGCTTTACTGCGGGCACGGCTATAGCGATGCATTTGTGCAGAACATGGATCAGAAGGCAGCAGAGCTGAAACGCGGCTGCAGGGTCTGTCTGCAGACATATCCTGATGAAATCTGTGCGTCCTGTCCGAATCTGGTACAGAAGGCAGGAGAAGCTGCCCGGTGCAGTCTGGACCGTAATCATGTACAGACCAAGGATGAGAGACTGCTGACAGCATTGCAGCTTGAAGCAGGAAGGGAATATGATTCCATGCAGCTCTGGAAAGCGGTTCGTGACCGTATGACACAGGAAATTTTTGAAGGTTCCTGTGGCCGTTGTGAATGGTACAGACAGGGCCTTTGCAGCTATGAGAAGTATATTGCGGCAGTGGATGCATTAAAATGAACTATATTAAAATGCCTTTCGGAATGAAGCAGATTCCGAAAGGCATTTTTTATAAGGTGCTGCGGCTGATTTTCTGATCCCAGTGGCTGTAGTGGAAGTACAGAAACATCAGGATACTGCAGACGAGCCATCCGGCGGGGTAACCGAGTGCAATCGGGTAAATGCTGCCGGTCAGGTGTGACATGATGAACAGATAGATCTGCCGGAAGACCACGAAGGAACCCAGCATGATGAACATCGGAACCTTTGCATCACCCATGCCGCGGAGTGCGCCTGCGTGTACCTGGTTCATGCAGCACAGTACATCGAAGAGACAGTTCAGACGGATGAACAGTGCCCCGTAATACATAACCTGCGGATCCCTGCTGAAAAGAGAAATCACATGCGGTGCAATGATGAATTCCGGAATGCAGACGACAAGTGTGCAGGTGATGGCAAGGGTCAGCGTGGTGCGGATGCCGGTTCTGATCCGTTCAATCCGGCCGGCACCGGCATTCTGCCCGACAAAGGTAGTTGCGGCAAGGGCAAGGCTCTGCATCGGCAGGATGACGAAGGAGTCAATCCTTCCGTAGGCGCCCCATCCGGAGGTGCTGGCTGCACCGAAGTTATTGATGTACGACTGCACGAATACATTGGAGAATGAAGTGATCGCCATCTGCAGACCTGCAGGCAGGCCGATATAAACAATTCTGCCCAGCATGGACTGATCGATCTTCATTTCATTCCAGCGCAGGCTGTAACATTCCTGACTGCGGAAGAGCACGATCATGATCAGAATCGCGGAAACGAACTGTGAAATGATGGTTGCATAGGCAACACCGGCAACGCCCAGATGGAAGACGATGACGAACAGAAGGTCCAGGACGACGTTCATGATTGAAGTCAGGATCAGGAAGTACAAAGGCCGTCTGGAGTCACCGACCGCACGCAGAATTGCGGAGCCCATATTATAGATCATCAGTCCGAGAATCCCGAGAAAATAAATGCGGAGATAGGTTGTGGCAAGCGGCGTTATGGAATCCGGTGTTTTCATGAAGCGCAGCATCGGCGGTGTCATGTAATAGCCGACGAGCATGAAGACAAAGGCCAGAAGTGTGGTGGTCACGATGGAAGTGTGAACAGATTTCCGCAGCTGTGTATTGTTTCTGGCACCAAAGAACTGCGAGATGACAACGCTTGCACCGGAGGACATTCCCATAAAGAGGCCGACCAGCGTATTGATTGCGGGCGCAACGGATGTGACAGCGCCGAGCGCATCGGCACCTACGAAATTGCCGACAACGATGCTGTCGACTGTGTTGTAAAGCTGTTGAAAGACATTTCCGGCAAGGAGCGGCAACGCAAATAAGACCAGCTGTTTCCAGATGGTTCCTTCCGTCATGTCCATAGAATTTGAACTTTTCTTCATTGATTCCTGACTTTCCTGATTAAACAGATCCTGCTTTCAGATATTTCCTTGTAATTTCCATGATTTTTTTCAGATTACCGAGATTTGTAATCACATCATTTTTTACCTCAAGCGAATGGTTGGCATTTTCAATGATGTGATAAGGCATGTGGTTCTGCAGATAAAGCGCAATCATGGCGTCAACATTGACCCATGAATCTTTCGTGCCCGTAAAGGCAATGCCCGGCTGCGGGTCAAATTCAAAGGTCCTCTCAAGCGGCGTGTAGTAGACATTGCGGCAGCTGATGTTATGCTCTTTGGCATAGGAGGCTGCGATTGCTGTTCCGATGCTCTTGGAAATGAAGACAATATTGTCGTACTCATTCCAGTCCACATCGGACAGAATCTGTTCTGTCTGCTCCATGGCAGTGCGAAAGGCAACTTCCATACCGTCTGCAGCCTGTTTGGCATCTTTACGGAAGCCGGTGTAATTTACATTAATGTAATTGTCATAGCCTGTTTCGAGGGCAGCTTCTCTGGAAAAGTACAGCAGGGGTTTATCGCAGTGGTAGCCGATCCCCGGAAAAAACACTGCAAGTTTCATTATTTTTCCTCCACCACCTGGAAGATATAGAACTTCAGGTAATAAGATGTGTCATTGGACCACAGAATCGGGTGATCGGGAGCCTGCTGACGGAACTCTACCTGACGGAGACGTTTGTGCGCATCTTTGGCAGCTTCGGCAATTGTCTTTGCAAACAGTTCCGGATCCATGAAGTGCGAGCAGGAGCAGGTGACGAGGAACCCGCCGTCTTTTACAAGTTTCATGCCGCGCAGATTGATTTCACGATAGCCGGTGACTGCCTTTTTGATGGAGGCACGGGACTTTGTGAATGCCGGGGGATCCAGAATGACAAGATCAAACATTTCCTTTCTGGATTCCAGATCAGGGAGCAGTTCGAAGACATCAGCAACCTGGAAGGAAGCGATGTTTTCAAGGTGATTCAGCGCAGCGTTTTCCTTTGCCTGTTCAATGCCAAGGTCAGATGCGTCAACGCCGAGAACGGAGGCTGCACCTGCAGCAGCGGCATTGAGTGCGAAGGAACCGGTATGGGTGAAGCAGTCGAGTACTTTCTTGCCCTTGCAGAGTCTCCTGATGGACATACGGTTGTTTTTCTGATCAAGGAAAAATCCTGTCTTCTGGCCGTTTTCCACGTCAACATAGTATTTGATTCCGTTTTCTTCAATCAGTACTTTCGTGTCGAAAGGCTCGCCGATGAAGCCTTTGCAGCGTTCAAGCCCTTCATGCTCACGTACTTTGGCATCGCTTCGTTCATAGATGCCGCGGATGTTGATGCCGTCCTCTGCGAGGACTTTTCTGCAGGTATCCAGAATCAGCATCTTCATGCGGTCAGTGCCGAGTGCCAGTGATTCCACAACGAGAACATCACTGAATTTATCAATGGTAATGCCGGGCAGAAAGTCTGCTTCGCCGAAGATCAGGCGGCATGCGGCAGTGTCAATGACTTCCTTGCGGTAGTTCCAGGCATCGCGCACACGCATCTCAACGAGCTGCGGCGTAACCGGATGACTTTTGCTCCTGGACATCAGGCGGACACGGATGGTTGAAGCGGTATTGATAAATCCGTATCCGAGAAAATAGTCGTCAAAATCATGTACTTCAATAATATCTCCGTTATCAAATTCTCCTGAAACGGAAGCAATTTCGTTATCATAAACCCAGAGACCTCCGGCTTTGATCGTGCGTCCCTCGCCTTTTTTCAGCATTACCTTTGCATCTCTGACTACAATCTGATTTTCGTTATTCAAATGACTCCTTTTGAGGCTGCGCCTCCCGAACATGATAAAAAATATTTTTTGCAAGGTTATTATACATGCATTCCGCTCTCCTCGTAAAGCACCCCGTGAGGCAGGCGGCAAAGACGCCGGGCATGACCGCATGTTCTTCGGACGTCCGGATCTGACGGATCGTGCGCATGAAAAGAGGTGTAATGGCGTCTTTTCTCATTTCCTGCAGGTTCCGTCATAAAAAGAGACCGGCACGAATACCGGTCTCTTTTGCATAAATGTCTGTCTGAGCGGAAAGCGCAGCCTTACGGCTTAAGCCTTCCAAAGTCCGTGCAGATTACAGTAATCATATGCTGCAACGACTTTTTCGTCCTGAATGTTGAAGGTAGCGACCGGCTTGTCACCGGGATGCAGCTCCTTGCGATAGTAGCCGCCTGTGGTCTCCAGATAGATCCACTGGATGTAATGTGCTTCCAGCATCGGATGCTCAACGCTGCCAACGGTTACAGTGACAAGATTGCCAACCTGTGACACCACCGGAACGTGCTTCTCGGCAGCGCCGTCACTTGTATTGGGTACGAGTTCCGTCATGGTCTCGCCGCAGCAGGTGGGTGTGCATGCCGTTGCCTCAATACTCTGAATCAGGTTACCACATTTCATACAACGATAGAATTTCAGTGCTTCCATAAAATCTCCTTTCCAGAATCTGCCTTACTGATGGGTAATAAAACGGTTGAGAAAAAATTACAGTTGCTTTATGATGAAGTAAATTCTGCACCTGTTGCAGGGCTTTGTTTCTTCATCCGGAGTGCAGTGTGTCAGTGCGCTCTGTTCAAATCTGATTCTATCTTATTTTGGCATAGCAGTCTATGGGGTAACAGAGGATTAAAATGTAAAATTTCTATGTACAGATGTGCACAGATGTGCACAGATACGCACAGGCATTGGTTACCATGCAGGCACGGGCAGGATCTGTTAAGAGACCGGAAGGAAGTATACAGAAAATGATACAGGACATTGCACCGCAGGTTTTTCATAATGAATATGAGCACAGAATGCCGCAGGAAGGTGATCTTCTGTTTGCGTTCAGAGGAAGAGAAGTACTGACGCGGGCAGCTGCGGATGGACATCTGGAATTCCCGCAGGCGCTTCAGGCACCGGCAGCGGCGCTGCAGTACCTGTTCAGAATTGACGGCAGGAGTTTTTTTCTGTCTCTGTCAGAGACGCAGTTGCAGATTCCGGGCTTTGGCTATGAGAAGACAGCACTTCTGCGGCAGACGGATCCGCAGGATCTGTGCTTTGCAGGGATGACAGCATATCATCTGTATGTCTGGTACCGCGATAACCGTTTCTGCGGCAGGTGCGGACATGAAACGGAGATTTATGATGCCGAGCGCGCGCTGCACTGCCCGGAATGCGGGAACATCATTTATCCGAAGATTGCACCGGCAGTCATTGTGGGCGTAACGGACGGCGACAGGATCGTCATGACCAGATATGCAGGGAGAGAGTATAAAGGAACTGCACTGATCGCAGGATTCTGTGAGATCGGAGAGTCTGCGGAGGGAACGGTTCGCAGAGAGGTCATGGAGGAAGTCGGTCTTAAGGTGACTGACATCAGATATTATAAGAGTCAGCCGTGGGGCTTTGATTCCAATCTGCTGCTGGGATACTTCTGCAGGGTCGAGGGGAGCCTTACGATTCACAGAGACGAGGGTGAACTGGCCGTGGCGGAATGGGTGGAGCGTGCGGAGATTGATAAGACACCGAATCATTTAAGCCTTACGGCAGAGATGATTGCCTGCTTCAGGGATCATCCGGAACTGTTTTGAAAAAAATGAAAAACCCCGTTGACAAGGATATGATTATGGTTTAAAATTCATTTTGTTGTCGCGATAAACGACTGACAAATGCGATAGTAGCTTAGCTGGTAAAGCGCCACCTTGCCAAGGTGGAGACCGCGGGTTCGAATCCCGTCTATCGCTTTTTTTGTGCCCTGAATTTGCCCGATGAAGCAAATTTACGATGGCATGAAGGCGTTTTGAGAATCGTAAAGGTGTTTTCAAAACAGTGTAGGTTGCAAGTTCTTTGCAGCCGGGCTTCCCTCTTCGGGGAAAGCAATCAATTCCGAAACAGTTACCAATGCAAATGTGTTCGAACAACCAATGCAAAAGCGTTCGAACAACCAATGCAAAGGTGTTCGAATACGTATGAAAAGGTCAGAATGTGTAGGATCAGTACGTACAGCGGGGCGTGATCGGCCGAAAATAAGCGAGCGCAGAAGCTTGAATCTGCAAAAATACGTACGTGAAGGCCCGAATAAGTAAGATCAGTACGTACAGCGGGGCGTGTTGCGCCGAAAATGAGCGAGCGCAGAAGTTCAAAAGGCAAACCAAAGGCAAGACAAAAGGCAATACAAATGCAAAACAAAGGTAGAAAAACATGACAAGGGCAGGAAAAGGCAGAAAAAAGAGTGAATTGAGATTAGTCAGTTGCAAATTAGAAATCAAATCAGGAATTGAATCAATGTACAGGCCACAGCAACCATTGCACAAAACAGGAATCAGGATGAAAGAATTTCAGATGAAAGAACTACAGATGGATGAACTACAGGAAATGATACAGATGAAAATGGCGGAATATGACAGGATGATCAGGATGGCGGAAGATGCTGTCCGCAAAGCACCGAAAGGTGTGCTGCGCGTGACGCATAATCGGGGGACCTTCCAGTATTATCGTAGAGAAGAGCCGAACAGTAATGGAAAATATATCAGGAAGTCGGAGCGCAGGCTCCTGAGCGGACTGGCACAGAAAGACTACCTGCAGAAAATGCTGCCTGTGCTTAGAACCGCATATGAGAGCATGAAAGATATGATGCGCGTATATGAACCCGAAAAGCTTACGCAGATCTATGAAGAAATGACGGAAGGAAAACGGGAACTGATCAGCCCGCTGGTTATGTCTGATGCAGATTATGCAGCAGAATGGCTGCGTCAAAACAGTATGGAGGAGATAAGAATCGAGGAACCGGATACTGAAATATATACGGAGAAGGGTGAAATGGTCCGCTCAAAATCAGAAAAGATACTGGCAGATAAATTCAACCTGCTGGGGATACCCTATATATATGAAAAACCCCTTTACCTTGAAGGTTACGGCTATGTCCATCCGGATTTTACGCTGCTGAATGTCAGAAAGAAAAAAGAGTATTATCTTGAACATTTTGGAATGATGGACAATCCGGAATATACGGTAAAGACGGTACAGAAGCTTGAAACATATGAAAAGAACGGTATATTTCCGGGAGAAAAACTTCTGCTCACATATGAGACGGGAAGTCATCCGCTGAACATGAAAACAGTAGAAAATCTGATACAGAAGTTTTTGCTGTGACATAACATAGAGCTATTCGACAAAATCGGAAAACAAAAAGCAGAAGACAAAATCCGCATATAAAGCCGGCAGTCAGGAAATTTCCCGATTCGAAAGGCATGGCCTGAATTTCCCTGCAGGTGATGTTTTTGACAGAAGCCGGCAGCTTTATTGTATACTGGAATCCGGAGTGTAATAAAATAACCTGCTGTAAGCGGCGGGATACAGGACAAAACGATGAACATGCAGATCATAGATGATATTACGAACTTCATATTTGTACAAAACGCCCCGGAACCTGCGGATGTGATTCTGATTCCGGGCGGCAGAGATTCGGAACTGCCGGAATACGCGGCACAGCTCTGGCGGGAAGGACTGGCACCTGTTGTGGTTCCTTCCGGAAGGTACAGCATTAAGACCGGTGCCTTTGCGGGTGTCAGGTCGCACGCGGAACGGTACGGCAGTGACTTTGCGACAGAAGCGGAGTTCTATACAAAGGTGCTGACGGACTGTGGCGTTCCGGCAGATGCGATTCTTGCAGAAGATCAGGCGGCTTTTACACAGCAGAATGCGATTTTTTCACAGAGGATTCTGGCAGAGCACGATATCTGTCCGAAGAAGGCCATCATCTGCTGCAAGGCATTTCATGCCAGGAGATGCATGATGTATTATCAGCTGTACTTTCCGGATACACAGCTTTTGATTGCACCGGTACCTTATGTGGAAGCCTGTGACATTACGAGAGATAACTGGTATCTGACGGAAACGGGCAGAAACAGGGTATTCGGGGAGCTTTCCCGGATCGGAGCCCAGTTCCCTGCAGAATTTGAAAATGTTCTTTTTTCGGAAAAAGGCAGGAAATGAAAAAATGATGTAAAAAAATACTTCTGAAGGTTGACAGTACTGCTTTTCAGAAGGTAATATAAGCTGATTGCAACAATGAAAAAACCTACATTCTGAAAGGATGTGATCGCATGGAACCTGCGCAAAGTTCAGACATACCCTTATGTACCTTAATGAAAACAACTAAATAATACCATGCCCTTTTTGCGGCATGGTGCCGCGAAAGGAAGTATGGATTATGTTACAATATTACATGACCGACAACGGACGACTTCAGGAAATAGATGCAGCAAAGGACGGCTGCTGGATTTCCATGGTGGCTCCAGTGGAAAAGGAACTGGAATACATCTGCAGGCAGTATGATCTGCCGGATGATGTACTCAAGGCAGCACTGGATACGGATGAGCGCTCCCGTATCGAAGTTGATGATAACTACACGATGGTTCTTGTCAACATTCCGACAGTGGAGGAACAGAGCGACCGGGAGCTTTACAGCACGATCCCTATGGCAATTCTGATTGTGCAGGATGCCATGATTACGGTCTGCAGTGAGAATTCTCCGGTGATCAGAGCCTTTTCACAGGGCAAGGTCAAGGACTTCAATACCTTTATGAAGTCAAGATTCATTCTGCAGTTCCTGTACAGAATTGATACCCTCTATCTTCGTTACCTCAGAGATGTGGATAAAAAGAGTGATGAGATTGAAGACCAGCTTCATCAGTCGACAAAGAACAGTGAGCTGATCGAACTTCTGCAGCTGGAAAAGAGCCTTGTGTATTTCACAACAGCACTCAGATCCAACGAAGCTGTACTGGAGAAACTTCTCCGTACCGCACTGATCAAGAAATATCCGGAAGATGCAGAGCTTCTGGAAGATGTCATTGTCGAGAATAAACAGGCCATAGAAATGGCAGATATATACAGCGGAATCTTAAGCGGGATGATGGATGCATTTGCTTCTGTTATTTCCAACAACCTGAACATTGTCATGAAGACACTGGCAATCATTACGATTGTAATGGCAATTCCGACGATTATATTCAGCGCCTATGGTATGAATGTAAATGCGGATGGAATGCCGTTTGCAGAAAATCCGCTTGGATTTACAATTATTGTGTTTATGGGAATACTGATCAGTATCGGTGTGGCGCTGCTGTTCCGGAAGGCTAAAATGTTCAAGTAATAAAAATTCAGATCAGCAGATATTCAGACAGGATGTTTCTGTGGAAAATAATATAAGGGGATTTCGGTGGATCAGCCGGGTCCTCTTTTTTATAGGCAGAGCCGGAAAGCGAAGGAATTTATGAACAGAATAATTCAGATCTTTATCGGGAAATTCACATGGAAAAAACTCTTTGCTGCACTTTTGGGAAATGCGGTGCTGGGGCTTGGTGAAGCGGTTCTCAGAATCTCCGGAATGGGAAATGATCCGTATACAGCCATGATGATGGCGATCAGTGCGGGAATCCCTATGGGACTTGGAAACTTTCAGCTTCTGATGAATCTGATCCTGCTGGTTCTGCAGCTGGTGATCGGGATCGAGTATCTGGGTTTCGGGGCGCTGATCAATCTTTTTATTCTGGGGTATCTGACACAGGCATTCACATGGCTGTTTGGCACAGCGGGAATTACAGGAGAAGGGTTTAACCTGCCGCTGCAGCTGATTGTTATGGTTCTGGCACTGGCAATTCTTTCCTTCGGGCTGTCCATGTACCAGGCAGCAGGACTTGGAGCGTCACCGTATGATTTTCTTTCGATGTGGATGGCGAAGCATTTTTCGAAGATTCCCTATTTTGCCGGCAGAATGATTACGGACGGAAGCTGTGTGGCAGTGATACTGATCGCTGTTTTCACTGGATTTATCGGATGGAGCGGCAGTCATCTGGGAGTCGGTACGATTCTGACAGCCTTCTGCCTTGGACCCTTGGTCCACTTTTTTACCGGAATCAACAGGAAATGGATTAACGCCTGAAAAGACGCAGGAATACAGAGGCGATCCAGATGCAGATATATACGATGCAGATCATAATAAAGACCAGGATCGCATAACCAAAGAGATATCCGGGGACGCCCATAAAGGAAGCAAGCCAGGAAAGCGGGCTGCTGGGGATCG
>CAYMBY010000145.1:0-34686 GCA_964388815.1 uncultured Butyrivibrio sp.
GGACTCTGCCACGAAAGCAGATCAAATAGAGACGAAAGTATGATGATTGCAAGCATTACCCATGTCCGTTTCTTCATAAGCATTCCTCCTGATCACTCTGGCAGTATAATAAAGATAACATGCAAATATGACATAAAGATGTATAAATGACAGCTGCTATGTTAACATATTGGTAATAACTCACAATGAAAATGGATTTTAATTAAAATAATTAGATGTATTTCATATACAATTCACTGCGGTAGTACGGCATTATTGTAAATAATCACAGCAGAACAAAAGTTCTTTTCCTGCAGCGCTGTATCTGATAGAATGGAGGGCAGATACAGGAGGAATGAACTGGTGGAAGATTTACTGCAGGGACTTAATGAAGCACAGAAAGAGGCAGTGACCTCAACGGAGGGCTTTGTCCGCGTGATTGCGGGAGCCGGATCCGGTAAAACCCGTGCGCTTTCAAGGCGTTTTGCCTATCTGGTCAATGAGATCGGAATTCTGCCCGGGAACATTCTGTGCGTTACATTTACCAATAAATCCGCCAATGAGATGCGGCAGCGGATTCATAACCTGACAGGGGACAACGATACCGGTTATATCAATACATTTCATGGCTTCTGTGTTTCGGTCCTGCAGGAGGACAGCCATGCCGTGCAGTATCCCAAAAGCTTTCTGGTGCTGGACAATTCTGATATTGATGCGATGCTGGGAATTATTTATGAAGAGCGCGGACTGACGCTGCGCAATATGACATATTCCAGAGCACGCGATATGATCGAGATCCGCAAGACACTCTCGGAGCCGGATTATTATATGGATATGATCACCATGTCGCTGGATGTTCTGCATGAGAAGTACCTGAATGCAACCGACCCCAGGGACATGATTTTCTACGGCTATTTATATCAGGAGAAAAAATGTTTCGGCCTTGATTACAACGATCTGATCAAGTTTTCGCTTTATATTTTTGAGCAGAATGAGGAAATCAGACATAAATGGCAGAAGCGCCTGGAATATATCATGATTGATGAATTTCAGGATATCGATCCGCTGCAGTACCGTCTGATGGAAGTACTGTGCGGCTATCACGGCAATCTGTTTATCGTGGGAGATCCGGATCAGACGATCTATACGTGGCGAGGTGCCAATGTGCGCTATCTGCTGGATTTCGACCGGAATTTTGCAGGGACGAAGACGATCATGATGATGGAGAATTACCGTTCCACACCGCAGATTCTGGCCGCCGCGAATTCGCTGATTGATAAGAACAGGGAGCGGATGAAAAAAGAACTGATTCCGACGCTTCCGGATGGGGAAAAAACGGTCTGCCATTTTGCTGATACGGCAGAGAAGGAAGCACAGTGGATTGCGCAGCAGGCGAAGGCACTTAATGAGAGCGGCATCCGCTACCGGGATATTACGGTGCTCTACCGGGCACATTATGTGACGAGGACAGTGGAAGAGGCTTTTCTGAAGGAAAAAATTCCTTATACGATTTACAGCGGGGTCCAGTTCTTCGGGCGTATGGAGATCAAGGATGCACTCTGCTACCTGCGGATGATCGCCTATAAGGATGATCTGTCCTTTATGAGAATTGCCAATGTGCCCAGGCGCAATCTGGGAGAACGCCGGATGGCGTTTCTGCAGGAATATGCGTTGCAGAATCAGTGTTCTTTATATGAAGCAATGTGCAGAAACATTGAGCATGAGATTTTCAAGGGAACAAAAGCCAGGAAATTCATGGAACTGATTGAAAGCTATGCGGGTTATGAGCAGCGTCCGATTTCCGAAGTGCTGTCACAGGTTCTGGATGAGAGCGGCTATGAGAAGGCACTCCGGACGGAAGGAGCGCAGGAACGGCTGGATAATCTGGCAGAGCTCAAGCAGTCCATATATGAATATGAAACGACCTGCGGGGAAGAGAGCACACTGGAAAGTTATCTTGCCCATGTGGCACTGTTTACCAATTCTGATGCACAGGAGGCTTCCGATCAGGTAAAGCTGATGACGGTCCATACGGCAAAGGGTCTGGAATTTCCGTATGTATTTCTGTGCGGGATGAATGAAGGCATTTTTCCGTCGAAGAAGACAGGGACGCTGCAGGCCATGGAGGAAGAGCGCCGTCTTGCGTTTGTTGCAGTGACAAGGGCGCAGAAGAAGCTCTTTTTATCAGAGGCCGGAGGCCGCAATTTCGACGGTTCACCGCGATTTCCTTCCAGATTTCTGCTGGACATTGATCCGGATCTTCTGGAATTCACACAGCCTCCAAGGGAAGGGCTGATTGCGGAAACGAAGGATTACATCCGGCTGACCGCGAGGTTCTATGTGAATGCAGGGGAGCAGAAGCTTTTTTCTGCAGGGCAGCGGGTAAAGCATAAGATCTTCGGTGAAGGTGTGGTGCAGGAGGCAGATCAGGAGCGCGGAGCCTATAGCATTTTATTCGACGGGATGGATACGCCGCGGAGCATTTCCTTTCATGTGCCGCTCGAAGCATTGCAGGGAAGCAATTTGTGACGTCATATGATATGATGAGCCAGGGAACCAAAGTAAAAAATATATCGGGGTGCATATGAAGAAAACAGAAAAGAAATTGTGGAAACTGTGGCAGAAGGTGCTGCTGGTAATTATTCTGATTCCGTGCGTACTGGTCATTTCCTACGGACTGATTGTCATTTATCTGTCCGTTACGGAGTATAGACCGGCAGATCAGGAAAAGGTTGAAATTACAGGAACTGCAGACAGGACGCTTACAGCGGGAAGCGCGCTTAAGGTTATGACCTGGAATGTGGGATACGGGGCACTTGGCGATAATGCAGACTTTTTCATGGACGGCGGCAGTCATGTATATACGGCGGACCGGGAGCGTGTGCAGGAAAATCTGGCAGGGATAGAGAAGGAAATTGCATCTGTGTCTCCGGATGTCTGCTTCATGCAGGAAGTCGACCGTAATTCCGACAGATCGCGTCACATTGACGAGGTACAGCAGATTGCGGATTCCGCGAGCGGATACCAGAGTACGTTTGCCTGGAATTTCAGAACGGAATTTATTCCGTATCCGTGGCCGCCGATCGGGAAGGTCAACGGCGGAATTCTGACGCTGAGTGCATTTGGCGTATCCGCCTCACAGCGCCTGCAGCTGCCATGCCCGTTTTCATGGCCGGTCCGTCTGGCCCAGCTCAAACGCTGCGTCATGGTAGACCGTGTGCCGGTCAAAGGCAGTGATCATGAGCTGGTACTGGTGAATCTGCATCTTGAGGCATATGATGACGGAGAAGGTAAAAAGGCACAGACCGCCATACTCCGTGAGATTCTGCAGAAGGAAGCGGATGCAGGCAATTATGTGATTGCAGGCGGTGATTTCAATCAGACCTTCTCCAATACGGATATCAGTGCGTACCCGGCGCAGGAGGGAAAATGGCATGCAGGAGCAATTGATACAGCTGATTTCGGTGATTCCTGGCAGATGCTGATGGACAGCAGGACACCAAGCTGCCGCTCACTGGATCAGCCTTATGCCGGCGCGGACACAGAGAATTTTCAGTATTATGTCATTGACGGGTTTATTGTTTCTTCCAATATACAGGTGGATTCCTGTCAGACACAGAGTCTTTCGTTCAGAAATACGGATCATAATCCGGTGGTGCTGGACGTGACGCTGAAGTGAAGGAGAGAGGAAACCATAATATAATGAAGAGAAAGAGATGGGTATGTGCGGTGCTGCTGATTCTTTCGACTGCGTTTCTGGTGGCCTGCGGGCCGTCAAAGGAGAAAATGGCACAGCTGCAGCAGGCATGTGATCTGCTTTACGGGGCAAGACAGGAGGCGGAAGAAAGTTACGGGGAGCTGACGGATGATACGCTCGGAACGGATATTTCCTCACTTGCAAAGCAGGCGGACCGGATCAAAACCACGAATTTTCATAAAATGAATGATGAAGAAGCAGACGCCATGCTTCCGGAGATCACAGCGCTGACGACATCCTATGGAACGCTGCAGGCAAAGATTGACCAGGAAGCCAAAAAGGAAAAAGACGCAGCGGAAGCGGCCAGAGGAGTAACGGAAGTTCCGGCATGGATTACAAATGAAACAGGACAGACGCTGAAGGCACTTCTGCTTACGGATAAATCCGCGGGTGCGAAGGAAGATCTTCTGGTGCAGGGGCAGAGTCTTGCGCCGGGACAGACATTGATGGGAGTTGTCATTACGGTTCAGAAAACGAGCAGTGCCTGGTCACTTACGGCGACGACGGATACCGGAGAAACGCTTTCATTTGATCAGCTGGATTTTACAGAAGCGGGAACGGATGGGATATCTCTGATCCTGAAAAAAACAGATAAGGGAAATTCAGCTGTCATCGGAAAATATACAGCGGATCAGAAGGATGCCACGGCAGGTCAGTCATCTTCTGAAAGTGGTTCGGCGGCAGATTCGGCTGCGACAGGGCAGTAAAATATGTAAAATTTGTGCAAAATGCACATAAATTAATAAATTCTTAATGCATATCTGACAGATTGCATCATAGACATCTTTCTGATAGTGCTATATAATTTTCCCTTGTACAAGAGCTACTGAAGCAATTGACATCATGCAATTAGATTGCAAAGTTAGTAAAACAAGAGGAGAGAAAATTATTATGAAGAAGAACATCGTTGTATTATTATCCGTATTAGCATTATCTGCAGCAGTACTGGCTGGTTGTGGTTCATCCGCATCTACAGAAGCTAGCTCCACAGAAGCATCTGTTGAGACATCTGTAGCTACAGAAGCTTCCACAGAAGCATCTGTTGAGTCCGCTGACTCAGCTTCTACAGCTTCCACAGACGCATTTGCAGCTGATTCAGCATCTTCAGCTTCTACAGATGCAGCAGCTACAGCTTCTACATCTGCTGACTGATCGTTATAACCGTACCACCGATTTATTGGATCATTTAATGATTTTGTAAATCAATTGCTTTAGTGAAAAAAGAGCCATATGCAATGTGATTATGTCACATTCGCATATGGCTCTTTTGTTGTGTGTGAATCAGCAGATCTGTCTACTTTTCGGTGCAGGAACTGCAGTAGCCGTATATTTCCAGCTGATGTCCTGTAATTTCAAAACCTTCCGCTTCCTTACTGAGCATTTTCCGAAGATCTCCCAGCATGCAGGAACGAAGCGGATATTTTTTATGACATTTCATACAGATGGCATAGTGACGATGCGTACCGGTCCGCAGCTCATAAACAGCGGTTTCTTCCGAAATCAGGACAGATTTTGCAAGGATACCGGCATCATCAAAAGTCTGAAGACAACGGTAAACAGTTGAGAAAGCATATAATGGCTTTTCCGAATCCTGATTCAGCATCTGATAGATTTCTGCAGCTGAAAGAGGTGTTTCTGAACCTGCCAGAATCCGGTAGATTGCAATACGCTGCTTTGTCTTTTTAATTCCCTCAGGCCAGTTTCTTTCCATCTGCTTATCTGTTGATTCAGGATGCATTTTACATGACATGAAATTTACCTCCGATCAGATACTGATTCCCAGAAAATCAATTGCCGCTCCGGCAATTACGCCGATAACATACAGAAGCACTGTAATTCTGATATTTTCCTTTCGATTCCCATTGACACGGTACAGCACCAGAAGACCCACACCGGCACCGACCAGCAGTCCGGACATCATAGAGCCCAGCGTAATCATTTTACCCAGATAAAGTTCTGTAATAATGACAGAAGCAGCACAGTTCGGTATCAGCCCGATCAGGCCGGCCAGCAGGTGACTGACAACAGGGCTGCTCTGCAGCAGCGCTGAAAGCCTTGCTTCTCCGATCAGGGCGATGGCAGCGTTCAGAATCAGGGTGAAGATGACAACGAAATAGAAAATATGAAGCGTGTGCACCAGTGCGGAGCGGAAGATGGAATCGCTTTCCTCACAGTGACAGTGTTCTTTTTCACAGAGTTTATCAATGCAGATATGATCGTCGTCTTCATGGTGCCTGTGATGCCAGGTATGAACTGCAAGGTCGATCAGAAATCCTGCGATGATACCGATCAGCGCTTTGATCGCCAGAATGGACAGCATCGTGTTCAGCGGCGTCTTGGTAGAGATCAGAAGCGGCAGCATTTCATCTGAAGTGGAAAGATAAATCGCAATCAGAGTACCCAGAGAAATGACACGTCCGGCATACAGATTGGAAGCGGCAGCGGAAAAACCGCACTGCGGGAATACGCCGATCAGACCACCAAACAGGGGGCCGAAATGCCCGGCTTTACTTACAATCCGGCCGGTCTTATCCTGCGTGTGATGTTCAAGGAATTCCATAATCAGATAGGTGATAAAAAGGAAGGGAAGAATTTTGAGTGCATCAATGATGGTATCTTCCAGGATGGAGATGACTGTAGACATAAGCGTACCGGACCTTTCATGAAAAGAACAGAAGATGCAAATGCAAATCATTCGCATCTTATTTTTGAGTAAAAAAATAATCAGAAGAGCGGGTGATGGGAATCGAACCCACGTATCCAGCTTGGAAGGCTGGTGTTCTACCATTGAACTACACCCGCATGGGTCTGACAGTTTTCTATTTTAATAAGAATGGATGGATCTGTCAAGTAATTTCATTTTTAGGTTATTTTTAGGTTTATATGACAAGATAGGTCACATGTTTACAGTGTAAGTCTAATGTGTGTGAAATGGGAGAACCGATGAGCTTAAAGGAAAAAATCAAAAAGGCCAGAGAACGGCACCTGGAGAAGCTGGAAGCAGAAGATGAAGAAGTCCGTACGGAGCGGGAAACGGGCAAAAAAGCGAAAGGACGTATCGGCAGAAGAATTATTGTCATCATAGTGTCACTGGCAATTGTCAGCGGCGCTGTTTATGGTGCGTACCGGTTTGTCTTTCATAAAACATCTTCCACGCAGAGCGGAAATAACCAGGGGTTTGGCGGTAACCAGGCGAAACAGAACGTGATTACGGCAAGCGGGACATCCACCCTCGGGATGGTAGAAGAGAATTTTGACGTAAACAATCTGGATACGGATCTGGAAGTGGAAAAAGTTTATGTCAGTAACGGCGATACGGTGAAAAAGGGCGATAAAATCCTGAAAATCTCTGATGACAGTCTTGAAGAAGCAAGGACAGAGCTGGAGCAGGCAGAAAAGGAAGCAAAATATGCCTATCAGCTGGGTGAGATTTCAACCAAACAGGAGCTGATTACCGCAAAGAGTACTTATGACAGCGCGGCAATTAATTCCGAATATGCCCAGAATGATTATGACAGCTCGATTCAGGATGCAAAGGAAAAGGTCAGCGACCTTGAGGATCAGGTTTCGGATGCAGAGGATCTGGTGGAAGAGTATACAAAGGCGGAAACGGAAAATTATTACTACACCTATTATGATGTGGAAAATCTGAAGAATATTGCCTACGAGAATTTCCAGCTGCTGATGAAGCTGTATGACGAGTGGAATATTGCAGATACAGAGTCAGATTCATCGACAACCAGTGCATCGGGTTCTTCTTCCGGTACAGTGAGTACCTATTCCGGAACAGACAGTACGACGTCTTCCTCATCTTCAGGAAGTACGACATCCACATCTTCCGGGAGCACCTCCGGGACAACAAGTTCTTCCAGCAGCACGCTGAAAATATCCAACAGTCTGAGCTCTCTGTATGATGCTTTCTCCGATGAGGTAGATGAAGAAGAGCAGGAATATGAAGATGCACAGGAAAATTATGAAGATAAAACCAAGACAGCAAAGGCAAGTCTGAATAAGGCGAAGGCAAACCTGACGTCCCTTAAGGCGCAGCTGACTGAAGCAAAGACGGCATATAATACCGCAGTTGCGGAAGCCAAATCAACCTATAACGAAACAATTGCAGCAGGAAAGACAGCAAAGGAAACCTATCAGACTTCTGTGGATAAGGTAGATGATGAACTGCAGACACTGCAGGATGCCATGGATGATGCGGATGATAATCTGGAGGCCTTTGAAGATGCAGTCAGTGATGGCTATATGTATGCATCCACTGACGGGACCATTATGATGGTCGGCGTGGAAGAAGGAGATACACTCAGTTCAGACAGCATGGTGGTTGCCTATACGGATGCCACATCAGTATCTGTTTCCGCTTCTGTTGACCAGAGCAGCATTTCACAGATTACGCTCGGAGAAGCAGCGCAGGTTACCTTTGATGATTACGGCACATTTGAAGGCAAGGTTGTGGCAATCAATCCGGAGACACAGTCCAGCAGCAGATCTTCGGTGACCTATACAGTAACGATTCTGTTGTCGGGAGATGTCAGCAGTCTGTCACAGAACCTGTCAGCAACGGTTGTATTTGAAGGAACACAGGCAGAAGACAGCTCTGCAGGAGACAGCTCCGGCACCGCAGACAGTTCCGGAACAGAAGACAGTGCATCTGCTGCAGGCAGCAGTGCTGTAGCGGCGGCTGCGGGCAGCAGCATGGAGAGTAGTGAAGATGAAGAGTAAGAAGGGTAAAAAGTTTTGGATCAGACTTGTTCTTCTGGCAGTAGTCATGGCCTGTATCGTTTCACTGGCAGCATACACGCTGTGGATCAAGCCCGGAGAAAGTACCGAACAATATATCTATAAGGAAACAAAGGTCGAAAAAGGCGATATCGTACTGGGAATCGAAGAAAGCGGAAGCGTGGAAATGGCTTCTTCGGAACTGGATTATGATCTCACGATTGATTCAGATGATGATGATGACGATGACAGCAGTAGCAGCGATTCTTCTGATGATGACGATGACTCCACCAGATATCTGGTGGTGGAGGATGTCTATGTGGCACAGGGTCAGACCATCAATAAGGGTGACAAGCTGTTCAAACTCACAGACAAGAGTGTGGAATCAGTCAGACGTCTTCTGGAATCAGATGCTTCGGAAGCCAATATCACGCTGGAAGAAGCCAAACAGGAATACAGTACCGGAGAACTGGAAGCATCGGATACCAAGCAGGAGACAGACAGTGCTGCGGCAGATGCGTCGGATCTTTACGGTGCAACGCTTTCCGAACTGCAGGCGACAATCGACGGTTATAACGGTGATATAGAATCTCTGACGCAGGAGGTACAGAGTCTTCAGGAGGATGTCACAGATACAGATCTTCTGGAAGAACTGTCTGATGCAAAAGAGGAAATGGAGTCAGCCGAAAATACACTGAAGGATACGGATATATCCAATTTCGGCGCTTATACGGCCAATCAGTCCGCATATCAGACGGCAAAGGATGCTTACGATACCATCAAGGACGGAATTGATACCAAAAAAGATCAGATCAGTGAGGATCTGAAAACAATCAAATCAGACCAGAAACTTCTTGAGCAGGCACAGGCTGCACTGAAAAAGAAACAGACAGAAGCAGAAAATACACATGATTCTTCTGTTCTGAACGGAAAAATGTCCGGTGAAGTATATTCCTATTCAGTAAATTCATTAAAGGAAGCAGTGACACAGGCACAGACAGCACTTGATGAAGCACAGTCCAACCTGGATGCATTCAATTCATTTGTCGGAGACGACGGAATCATATATGCAGACGGTTCAGGTGTGGTGACGGCAGTAAATTATGAAGCCGGAGATGATCTTGTTTCTACCGGAGCAATGCTGACCTATACCAAGTCAGATGCCTATACCGTATCCATTGATGTATCTGAAGAGGATATTTCCTCCATTACCGTCGGTGATTCTGTGGACATCACATTCTCTGCCTATGACGGAGAAGATTACAAGGGCAAGGTTACCGCGATTTCCACGACATCATCAGATGATCATGCAACAACAGTCAGCTATCCGGTTACCATCGCAATTGAAGGGGATACCTCCAAGCTGTATGGCGGAATGACTGCAGATGTAACGTTTGTAACGGACTCTGTAAGTGATGTACTGCAGGTATCCGAGCAGGCTATCGTGACACAGAATGACAAATCCTATGTATATGAAAAGTCAGGTGACACGTATACGCTGGTACCGGTTGAAACGGGATTTTCAAACGGAACAGACATTGAGATCAAGAGCGGATTAAGTGAAGGAGACACGGTATATATCGCCAGCAAGGTAACATCAGATGAAACACAGCTGAAAGATACATCCACATCCGGTGCTTCAAGTGCTGCGGTAACTTCTTCACAGAATACGAACAGCGGACAGCAGGGCGGAATGCCATCCGGTGGTCAGATGCCATCGGGCGGCGGAATGCCGGGAGGCAAATGATCCGGTCACAGAAATGAAGCTGCAGAGTGAGATTTCAGGGTAAAGAAGGGAATAACACGTGAAACAACATTTTTTCCGAAAAAAAGCAGGTCAGATCCGGGAATGGACCGGTGCACATAAAAAGAAGGCAGCAGCGCTTTATTCAGGGATCAGTCTGGCACTTGTGGCAGCAATTGCCGCGGGTGTGGTTTATCACAGCAGTAATACGGCTGCAGATGACACCGGGACGGTATACAGGGAAGAGACAGCGACCAAAGGTGCACTGACCGTCGGCATTACGGAGGAAGGTACCGTGACGATCGGTACCACAACGCAGACGCTGGATGTGGATATCAGTGCATATACAGGATCCGCAAGTACTACCACAAACAACGGGACACAGACCGGCGGCGGTGGAATGATGCCGGGGCAGACACAGACGACAACAACCACGTCCACTTCTACCACCGACTCCGACACAAGAGAACTGGAAGTAAAAGAGGTATATGTCAATGTCGGACAGGAAGTGTCGAAGGGAGACCCGATTGCACTTCTGGATGAGACAAGCGTAAATGATATCAAGTCTGATCTGGAAGCGGATGTTGAAGATGCCAGAAATACCTATGATGAGACCGCAGCCAATCAGAAGGTTTCCGATCAGACGGTACAGCAGAACTACAAACTGTATTCACTGTATGGAACATCAGCACAGTCAGAATATGATACAACGGTGGCGACGCTTGAGGATGCAGTAGATTCCGCACAGTCTGATCTGGATGATGCCAATGATACACTTCAGGATGACCAGGATGAACTTGAAGACGACCAGACGAATCTTCCGACCTATAAAAAGGCCCTGGAGAATGCGGAATATACAGCAAACGGAATTGACAAGGAAACCGCGATGTATGGCTGGCTGACAGCAGAAGACGCAAGAGAAAAAGCAAAGAGTCTTGTGGATGATACGGAAGATGAGATAGATACACTTACCGATGAAATTGCAGATCAGAAAACCAAGATTGCTGAGTATGAAATTGCACTGGAAACAGCCAAGAAGAATTATGAGCTGGGTGTCGTTGAAGCGAAAGCCACACTGGATACGGAGAACTGGCAGAATCAGAATGCAGATACCTATCTGAGCGTTTCTAATGCACAGGATGCTCTGACAACAGAAGAAGCCAAGGATGACCTGACACAGGCGCAGAAAAAACTGAGCGAATTTGAGAGCTACATTCAGAATAATGAAATCATTGCAGCAGAGGACGGTGTGATTTCCGCAGTTTCCATTACGGCGGGAGATGATCTGTATTCCAACAGTGATCTGATTACTGTAAATGACTACGATAAGGTTACGGCAACCGTTGATGTCAGCGAGGATGATATTGATTATGCACAGGTGGGTGCAGCAGCCAAAGTCAGCATCGATGCGTTCCCGGATACAGTATTTGATGCGGAAGTAACTGATGTCGGTGATGCAACATATGACAGCAGCACCGGAACCACTTCCTATGAGATTACGGTAACGCTGTCCGGAGATCTGTCAGAGCTGTACAGCGGTATGACGGCAGAGGTTACCTTTGTCACGAAGGATACGGAAAATGTATTGTATGTTCCGAACCGTGCAGTTACCAGAGAAAATGACAAGTCCTATGTAAAACTGAAAAAGGACGATGGAACCATTGTGACGCAGGAGGTTACGACCGGATTCTCCGACGGAACCAATGTGGAAATCAAGGATGGCCTGAGTGAAGGCGATACCGTTGTGATAGAAAGCAAGGTGGACAGCAAGTGAGAATATCGGAAATCTTCAAGCTGGTATGGCTGAATTTATCTCAGAACAAGTCAAAAGTTATCCTGACGAGCTTTGGTATTGTCGTAGGAGCAGCAACAATCATGCTGGTTATTGCGATCGGTACCGGAGGCCGTGAGGAAGTGGCGGAACAGTTTAAAAACCTGAATGCGGGTTCCATAGACATAAGCTACGAATCAGAATCATCATCCGACAGCCAAGGCGGATTCGGCGGCTTTGGCGGCGGAGGCGGCGGAATGCCGTCCGGCGGTGGTATGGGCGGTTTCGGCGGAGGCGGCATGGGCGGCATGCAGAATCAGAACAGTGTCGTTCTTTCCACAGATGATATGGATGACATTACCACGTTTGTCCCCGGAATTTCGGCAGCTACCATGTCCTATTCCACCACTTCAAGTGTTGACGGCGGAGAGCTCAGTGACAGCACAACATATACAATCGCAGGTGTAAAGAGCAATTATGCGACGATGTCGAATCTGGAAATGGCAATCGGAAACTTTATATCTGATGATGATGATACCTACAAGAACAAGTACTGTGTACTCGGTTATAACATCGCAAAGGAAATTTTCGGAAGCGTTTATGATGCCTACGACGGAACGGTATACATTGATGACCGTCCGTATACGGTCATCGGTATTATCAGTGAAGTCGGTACCGTTGCTTCCGGAATCAGTCCGGATGATGCCATATTTGTTCCGTATGAAACAGGAATCAAGTATCTGACAGGTAATGATATCAGTCCCACGATTACGGTTGTGGCAGAGGATGTCAACAATGTATCCACGATCAAGACCGATATTGAAGAGGTTCTCTCAGAGTCCTATCCGAACGCCAGCTTTACGATTTCAGATGCAGGCACCAAGATGGAGGCAGCCAATGAATCCAACAGAACACTGACACTTCTGCTTATTGCAATGGCAGCGATCGTCTTCGTCGTCGGCGGTATCGGTATCATGAATGTACTGTTCGTTTCCGTTAAGGAACGTACGAATGAAATCGGTATTCTGAAGGCAATCGGATGCAGTCAGAAGGATATCCTGTGGGAATTCCTGCTGGAGGCAAGCTGTATCAGTCTGGTCGGTTCGGTTGTCGGAATTCTCTGTGCGCTTGGAATCACACCGATTCTGGAGAGCTTTGATATGAGAGTATCGCTTTCTGCAGGAGGAGCAGTCATGTCACTTGTGTTTGGTGTTCTGACAGGGTCATTGTTTGGATTTTATCCGGCCCTGAAGGCTTCGAAACTGATTCCGGTAGTCGCACTGAACCAGGAATAATCACAAACAGAGCCGCACAGATGAGCGGTCCATGGGAATGGAAAAAATGGGACAAGAGAAAACAACGAAGGAATCAAATAAAAAGAGAGAAACTTCAGCTGAGAAAAAAGCGCAGATCAGTGAAGATGCTGCACTTGGCGAAATTGCCTCTGACAGAATTTTTGAAGAAGATCCGGAACTGGCGAAAGAGCTGGCAGAAGACCGTAAGATTCAGGAAAGAGCGCAGGAATATAAAGACAAAAAGGAAAAACAGGCAAGAAAGCGCAAAAAGAATATCCTGATCGCGGTTCTGATCATTGCAGTTGCAGCAGCAGGCGGTACTGCATATTATATGGAGCAGAAAAAAGCATCCGAGGTGTCTCTGACAGATATTACCATAACTGATTCTCAGGAACTGGTATATGCAGAGGTGACGAAGGTTGTCGGAAATGATATTTCCGTGTCGGTGGTGCAGGAAAGTTCGAAGAGCGCAGCGGCAGGAATGTCAGGAGCGGCACCTGCGGATGCATCCGGCGCAGCAGGATCTCAGGAAGGGCAGCAGGCAGAAAACGGCAGCAGCACAGCGGGATCAGGCGGAAAGAGCGGAATGCCGTCCATGCAGGGCGGCGGTCCTGGCAATGCATCCGGAAACGGTGGCAGTATGCCATCCATGCAGGGCGGTCAGGGAAATATGCCCGGCGCCGGAGGCAGCATGGGAGCCGGAAGCGGAATGAGCGGAATGCCGTCTATGCAGAACGGTGCGGGAAATGCAGCAGGAAGCGGAGCCAGCACAGCGGTAACGTATGAAGAAACGGGAAAAACGGCTGATTATGAGATTCCGGTCGGGACAACCGTTATTACGAAGCTTGGTACGGAAGCGACATTCTCAAGTCTTTCTTCAGGAGATGTCATTGCAATTGCACTGGAAAAAGGAACGGATGACATTGACCGGATCTGGATCGTTCAGTAAGCAGAGCTGATTTAATGGTGCTGTGAAAAAAGCAGCACGGAGGATTGAACCGATATGATGATCAAAATGGTAAATATCTGCAAAGGCTACATGGTAGGCGAAGAAAAAGTGCAGGTACTTAAGAATATCAATTTTAATGTGGATGAAGGCGAGTTCGTAGCAATTCTCGGACCCTCCGGATCCGGAAAGACAACGCTGATGAATATTATCGGGTGTATGGATGTTGCAGACACCGGAGAGTATTATCTGGACGGGCAGGCGATTCATACAATGGATGAATCTGATCTCGGAGATATCCGCAATCAGGAAATCGGATTTATTTTTCAGAATTATCAGCTGATACCGACCTACAATATCATGCAGAATATCATCATGCCGCTTCTCGTCAGAGGAATGACAACGGCTGAAGCCGAGGACAAATGTATGGAGACAATCAAACTCCTCGGAATTGATCATCGTCTGCGGCATAAGCCGTCAGAACTGTCAGGCGGTCAGAAACAGCGTGTATCCATTGCAAGAGCGCTTGTCGGACAGCCGGCGATCCTGTTGGCGGATGAACCGACAGGAGCACTGGACAGATCAAGCGGACAGGACGTGTTAAAGCTTTTCAAAAGACTGAATGAAATGGGACATACCATTGTCATGATTACACATGATCTGAATGTTGCACAGGCTGCAACGAGAATCGTGCATATTATAGACGGACAGCTGTCAGAAGACTGAGTATACGGCTGCAGGCATAACGGGAATCCGGAATGCCTGCAGCCATTCTTTTGCCCGGAATGGCGCAGCACCTTGCTTTTTTCCTAAATTTTTTATAAAATGTAACGATGTATATTGCTATAAATTTTATGTGGTGCTATAGTTTAATCCTAGTAATTAGGTAGGAAAATGTTCATATAAAGAAAGAGGTATGTTATGTCAGAACAGTCATTATTGCAGGTTAAGAATGTATCCGTGTCCATAGACGAGCTTCCGATTCTGCATGGTATAAATTTAAACATCGGAGCCGGAGAAACGCATGTGCTGATGGGACCCAACGGTGCCGGCAAGTCCACACTCGGTTATACCCTGATGGGAAATCCGCATTATTCGGTTACGGATGGCAGCATTATTTTCGACGGTCAGGATATCACAAAGGCTTCTGCTGACAAGCGCGCACAGGCCGGAATGTTTCTTTCATTCCAGAGTCCGCTGGAAGTTCCGGGAATTTCCCTTGGAAGCTTTATCCGTAATGCCTATCATGAGAAAACAGGAGCTCCGGTAAAGCTGCTGGCATTTCAGAGACAGATGAAGGAAGCAATGGATCTTCTGGATATGAATGAATCCTATGCAGATCGTGATCTGAATGTCGGATTCTCCGGCGGTGAGAAAAAGAAAGCGGAAATTCTGCAGCTGCTGATGCTCAGCCCGAAGCTGGCAATTCTGGATGAAACAGATTCAGGACTGGATGTGGATGCGGTTCGAACTGTTTCAAAGGGAATCAGAGAATATCAGAAGAACAAAGACGGCGCGCTTCTGATCATTACACACAGCACAAAGATTCTGGAGTCTTTACATGTGGATTATACGCATGTTCTGGTAAAGGGCAGTCTGGTTCATACAGGAGACGGAACGCTGGTGGATGAAATTAATGAGCACGGCTTTGAACGTTTCGAAAACTGATCAGAGATGTGACACAGAAGGGTGCGATGGCAGTATGAGTGAAAACAAGTCAGTTGTGGTTGATATTGACCGCAGCGTCTATGATATTAAAGATGAAGAGAATGATCAGGAATTTTTCCGGGAAAAGGAAGGCCTGACGGCAGATATTGTGGAGCGTATTTCCAGGGAAAAGAATGATCCGCAGTGGATGCACGATTTCAGACTGAAGAGTCTGGAAACCTATAATCAGATGGGTGTTCCGGACTGGGGACCCGATATTGCGGGCCTTGATATAGACAAGATTGCCACCTATGTCCGTTCAAAATCGGATATGAAGGGCAAATGGGATGAGGTGCCGGAGGATATCAAGAACACGTTTGAACGGCTGGGTATTCCGCAGGCAGAACGTGAATCTCTCGCAGGTGTCGGTGCACAATATGATTCTGAGCTCGTATATCATAATGTAAAAGATGAAGTGGCAGCACAGGGTGTTGTCTATACCGATATGGAAAGTGCGCTGAAGGGTGAATATTCCGATATGGTGCATGAGTACTTCATGAAGCTGGTTCCGCCGACGGATCACAAATTCGCAGCGCTTCACGGCGCGGTATGGTCCGGTGGTTCCTTCGTGTATGTACCCAAGGGTGTCAAGGTGGAGATTCCGCTGCAGTCCTATTTCCGTCTCAATGCAGCAGGTGCCGGACAGTTTGAGCACACACTGATTATTGTGGATGAAGGCGCAGACCTTCACTTTATCGAAGGCTGTTCTGCACCGAAGTATAATGTGGCCAATCTTCATGCGGGCTGTGTAGAACTTTTTGTCAAAAAGGATGCACATCTGCGCTATTCTACCATTGAAAACTGGTCCAAGAACATGTACAACCTGAATACAAAGCGTGCGCTGGTGGAAGAGAACGGCATTATGGAATGGGTATCAGGCTCCTTCGGATCTCACGTATCCTATCTGTATCCGATGACCATTTTAAAAGGTGCACATGCCAAGATGGAATATACGGGAATCACGTTTGCCGGAAAAGGGCAGAACCTGGATACAGGTGCAAAGGTTGTTCATCAGGGACCGTACACATCATCGGTAATCACAACAAAGTCCATTTCCAAGGACGGAGGTATCGGTACCTACAGAAGCAGTGTAACCATTCAGAAAGAAGCAAAGCATGCAAAGGCATCTGTTGCCTGTGATTCACTGATGCTGGATTCCATTTCCAGATCGGATACAATTCCGGGGATGGACATCAGAACCAATGATGCAGATGTCGGACATGAAGCCAAAATCGGCAGAATCAGTGATGACGCGGTATTTTATCTGATGTCGAGAGGAATCAAGGAAGCAGACGCAAGAGCGATGATCGTCAGTGGATTTGCCAATCCTGTTTCCAAGGAGCTTCCGCTTGAGTATGCAGTAGAGATGAATAATCTGATCAAGCTGGAAATGTCCGGTAATATGTGATTTGGAGTTTTTTTACGGAACTGTGCTTCTGGTGCGGATCCGGATGCAGGGGATTTTGCACCTGCATTTAATATGCGCTGCAATTGACAGATAAAAGCTGCGCAGGAATATGGAGAATTATGGATCTGAAAATGAAGGTCAATGTGCTGCCGGCGCTGACATACAACTGGCTGCATGTGAATGAAAACAATATAGCAGAAGACAATATCAGGATAGACCGCCTGAAAATGGCGGTACCGGAGAAGATTCCTGCAGGAGTTACCATTGAACAGGAAGTTTCTGTTTCAGATGCGGAGAAAATTTTCCTGAAGGCTGCAGAAGCAGCGAAAAATGCACCGGATCCGGTTGGCGGGCCAAACGGCGATACCTATGCGAGAAATGAAGCGCAGTCTGTGCATACCGGAATGGGAATTGATGTGGACCGCATGCTGGATGACATGCAGGTTAAGACCATGCTGATTACGGCAGCTGAGAATACCAAAGTGACAGAGCCCGTTGTGCTTCACGATCCGATGCAGGATGGAGAAGGGGTGCTCAGCCGTCAGGTGATTTATGCAAAGCGCGGATCTGAGATCACGGTTGTAATGGACTACCGTTCACAGGAGGAGGCTTCCGGCTTCCATGGAATCAGTACAAAGCTGTATGCGGAAGAGAATGCGACCATTCATCTGGTCAAGGTACAGATGCTCGGTTCGGGATATCTTCATTTTGATGATATCGGCGGAGTCTGTGAAGACCATGCGGTGATTGATATGATTCAGATGGAGATGGGAGCCGGGAAGGTATGGAACGGCTGTCACATCAATCTGATGGGAAAGGAATCTTCTTTTCATGACAATACCGGATACCTTTGCCGGAAGGATCAGCAGTATGATATGAACTATATTGCAGAACAGCGCGGCAGAAAGACCCAGTCGGAGATGATTTTCAGAGGGGTTCTGATGGACCGGTCACAGAAGACATTCCGCGGAACCATCGATTTCAGAAACGGATCCTGCGGTTCAGTGGGAGACGAGCAGGAAGATACACTTCTTCTGAGCCCGGACGTTGTGAACAGAACCATTCCGCTGATTCTGTGTCAGGAAGAGGATGTGGACGGAAGACATGGTGCTTCCATCGGACAGCTTGGTGAAGATCTTCTGTTCTACATGCAGGCGCGAGGCATCAGTGAAGAAGAAGCAAAGAAGATCATGGTCCGTGCAAGACTCGAAAGTATCGGCAGACTGATACCGGAAGACTTCCTGCGCGGTATTGTGGAAGATTATATCAGAAAGATTCTGTGACAAATATGATAACAGATGTGCGGAAACGGCAGACGGCGAAGGACGTAAACCGGAATCCCGCAGCATGGAGAGAAAATGAGCATAGCAGATGAATATCGTAAGGATTTCCCGATTTTACAGAAGGGGGATTACATTTATTTTGATAATGCGGCAACTACGCAGCGCCCCACACAGGTCGTGGAAGCCATCAGAGACTTTTACGAGAATGCCAATGCCAATCCGCTTCGCGGTCTCTATGACTGGAGCGTGGATGCGACAGAACGCTATGAAGCAGCCAGACATGCAGTCGCACAGTTTATCGGTGCCGGGGAAGACGGCGAAATAATTTTTACCAGAAATACAACAGAATCGCTGAATCTGGTGGCATACAGCTACGGCCTCAGTCACATTCATGAAGGCGATGAAATTGTTCTGACAGTAATGGAGCATCACAGCAATATGCTGCCGTGGCAGATGGTGGCAAAGAAAAACGGTGCCCGGCTTGTATATATGGAACCGGATGAAGAAGGCAGAATCACTTCAGCGGAAATTCAGAACAAGATTACAGATAAAACGAAACTGGTCGCAGTGGCACAGGTATCCAATGTGCTGGGTGTGACGAATCCGATTCGTGAAATTGCAGACAGAGCACATGCAGTCGGCGCAGTTATGGTAGTGGACGGTGCACAGTCCACACCGCATATTCATGTGGATGTGAAAGCGCTTGGCGCTGACTTTTTTGCCTTCTCCGGACATAAACTCATGTCCCCGATGGGAATCGGTGTGCTCTACGGACGTATGGAGCTGCTGGAGGAAATGCCGCCGTTTCTGACCGGAGGCGAGATGATCGAGTATGTGACAAGGGAAGATGCAACCTATGCACCGGTTCCGGAGAAATTCGAAGCGGGTACGGTAAATGCGGCGGGTGCGGTCGGACTTCATGCGGCGATTGACTATCTTCAGAAGGTCGGTCTGGACCGGGTGGCAGAGCAGGAACATCTGCTGACCAAACAACTGATGGACGGCATGAAGCAAATGCCGTATATTAAGATATATGGATCACCTGATCCGGAAAAGCACTGCGGAATTGTCACCTTCACCATAGATGGCGTACATCCGCATGATACGGCCTCTCTTCTGAATGAGGATCATGTATGCATCAGGGCAGGCCATCACTGTGCACAGCCCCTCATGCAGTTTCTGAAGGTAGGGTCTACGGCAAGAGCCAGCCTGTATTTCTACAATACGCAGGAAGAGGTCAGTCGTTTCCTGGAGAAGCTGTCGGGGATCAGAAAGGTTATGGGATATGGAGCTTAAACAGTTATATCGCGAAATTGTAAATGAACACAATCTTCGTCCTTCACACAAGGGCGATATGGAGCATCCGGATCTGGTTCTGGAAGGCGTCAATCCGAGCTGCGGGGATGATATCAGTCTGCAGCTGAAAATAGAGAACGGAATCATAACAGATGGTATGTTTAATGGCAGCGGATGTGCGATTTCTCAGGCATCTGTCGATATGATGCTGGATCAGATCATCGGACAGAAGCAGGAAGATGCGGTCAGACTTGCCGGGAAATTCATGGGAATGATCAAAGGAGAACCGACGAGCGAAGCAGACCTGGAAGAACTGGATGAGTCTGCAGCACTTCAGGATGTGTCACATATGCCTGCCAGGGTCAAGTGTGCGGTTCTTGGCTGGCATACCATGCAGGAAATGCTTGAACATCCGGAAAAAGCGCAGAACTGAGACGGAAAATGAAGAATAAAAATGGCTGATTCGAATATTACAAAAAATGCACTGGCTGCATCGCTGAAAAACTTAATGCGTGAAAAGCCGTTTGAAAAGATCAGCGTATCTGATATCTGTGAAGCGTGCGGAATGAACCGTAAGAGCTTCTACTATCATTTCAAGGATAAGTATGATCTCGTCAACTGGATTTTCTATGTGGACTTTCTGGGGAAAATGAATCTCAAAACGTATCATACGGGATGGGATGCGGTGCAGGATATCTGTAACCGTTTTTATGAAGACAGAGAGTTCTATAAAAGTGCGTTGAAAATTGAAGGTCAGAACTCATTTCATGATTATATTATTGATACAATTCATCCGCTGATGAGCTATTATATCAAGGACCTGTACAAGGATGAAGAAGCACAGGACTTTTTTATCACCTTTTTCGGAGATGCATTCCTGGCGTCCATCATGCGATGGATGTCGGAGGGTATGAAAATGTCACCGGAAGAGTTCGTACAGAATCTGAAAAGTGTCAGCGTCGGACTTGCAAAGCAGATTCTGCGGGATGAAGATGAACATGAATAAAGGACATATTGCAAATGGTGTCAGGAAACAGCCGTTTACAATATGTCCTTTTTTCAGGCTTCGGAATTCAGTACCGGCATTGTTCCGGTAAGAATATGTTCAAGTGTTTCATCCGGATCCAGAATATTCAGGCCGGTTCCGGCAGGCGTATGAACACTTCCGTCAGCAGAAAATTCAATCAGTGTTTCATTTTCACATATGATCTGGCTGATTTCACGTACATCGGCATACAGATCCCAGATAAAGCAGGGATAACTCTGTTTCATACGGGAATTTTTGGCAAAATTTCCGGCACTCTTCTGACAGTCATCTTTCTGGATCAGGAAAACCATACAGCTGTTATAGCTGAGGTATCTTTTTACATTTTCCGCATTCTCCGCAGTGCCAAAATCAGAATCACTGTAAAAATGATGTATTCCGTACAGAAGTCTGGAATCACGCAGTGCCATGCAGGTATCATAGCTTTCAGGTGCATCGATATCAATTGAAAGCATGACGTTGCCGCAGCTCTTGAGCGCAGCACCCTGTGCAGCAATTACCTGTGCATCAGTCAGGAAATAGAAGAAACCGCACTGATCATAGTCACGGAAGATGCTGATCAGTTCATTGGAAGCTATCACGCCGCCCTTCTGGAAAAAGCAGAAGGAGTTAATGCCAAGCGGTCTGGCCTGCTCGATGATGTTACGGATATTTTCGGAAGTAAGCGTATGTGCTTTTCCGGCATCCGGGTCAAAATGAAAAATCAGGAGCCATGGAAGTGAAACGTGCAGGTCTTCGGATTTTGCACGAAGAACGCGTGCGCCATAGGTCCAGCAGTTATATCCCATATTAATACCAAATCTTCGAATGCTTTTATGATCTGTATGTGTCAGAGTGTCTTCAATCAGACTGTAGTAAGGACTGTTGTCATTTTCAAGAAGGCCCTGTATGATATCAATAATCTTGCTCTGGAAACGTCCGGTTGAAAACTGTTTGCCCATATCGGCAAGCTTCCGGATGCTTCGTTTCGGATCATCAGTCATATCTTTGATTCCGCGGCTGACAGCGGTATCGATCATCAGTCTTGTAATACTCTGTGTATCCAATTTTTTTTCACCTGAATCCTGTGTAATGTGACAATATGGTTACATGAATGACAGACAAAGCCAGTCATCTACATTGATATCTTATTTCATCTGTGTCATTTCTGATAGGGACAGAAATCGAAATTTGTCCCAAAATGAGACGAAACGAATTCTTTGTCCGATGACATTATCGGGATGAAGCCATATACTTTACAATATAAAGACAGGATTTGATTGATAAACGGAGGAAAGTTATGAGTTCAGTAGTAGAAAATATTTCACATGCAGCTCAGAGACAGGCGTTCAGCCTGATGATTGACGGGCTTTTGAAGCATCTTGATAAAGCAGATGACAGAACAGCTACGTATTTGAAAATAGCGGATGAAGCAGAAAAATTTTATGGCAAGGGTGCTGATAAGGCTGCAATTGACAGAGCCCGTAAGGCGATTCAGGATCCTGATAACAGATGGGTGAAGTTTATTAACAGAGTTCTGGATGAGACGGACCCGCATGTTGCCAAAACCATGCTCCTGAATCTCGGTTATGAAGCATTTTTCAGAGGAACCAAGACCATCCGTGCAAACAGAGAGAAGTATAACTGCAATATTCCGTGGCTGATTCTCTTTGATCCTACATCTGCCTGCAATATGCACTGCAAGGGCTGCTGGTCCGGTACCTATGGCCATAAGAGCATGCTTTCTTTTGATGATATGGATAAGATTGTAACCCAGGGTAAAGAGCTGGGTGTATATCTGTATATGATGACCGGCGGCGAACCGATGGTTCGTAAGGCTGATATCATCAAACTTGCTGAGAAGCACAATGATGTGGAATTTGCACTGTATTCCAATTCCACACTGATTGATGAAGACTTCTGCAAGGAGCTGGTACGTCTTGGCAACATCACATTCCAGCTGTCCATCGAGGGAACGCCTGAGACAAACGATTTCCGTCGTGGCGAGGGACATTATGCAGCAGTTATGAAGGCGATGGATCTGCTGAAGAAGTACGGTATTGTATTTGGCACTTCAATCTGCTATACACGTGAGAACATTGAGGCGGTTACAGATGAAAAGTTCCTTCGCATGATTGCAGACAAGGGTGCAAGATATGGCTTCTTCTTCCACTACATGCCGGTTGGAAACAATGCAGTTCCGGAACTGATGCCTACAGTAGAACAGCGCAGAAAGATGGTCGATAAGATCCGTTATATCCGTTCTGACAAGTGCGATATCGGATTCTATCCGATGGATTTCCAGAATGATGGAGAATTTGTCGGCGGATGTATTGCCGGTGGCCGTAACTATTTCCATATCAATGCACATGGTGATGCTGAACCCTGCGTATTCATTCATTATTCCAATACGAATATTCATGATAATTCCATTCTGGAGATGCTTCAGAGTCCTCTGTTCATGGAATATCATAAGGGACAGCCGTTCAACAGAAATCATTTAAGACCGTGCCCGATGCTCGAGAATCCGGAGCTTCTGCGTGAGATGGTAGCAAGAAGCGGCGCACACGGTACCAATGAAGAGTCTGAAGAATCCGTAGAACATCTTTGCGAGAAGTGTGATGATTATGCAAAAGAATGGGCTCCGGTGGCTGATGAGATCTGGAAGAGCGAGACACACAAAAAGCCGAAGTACGAGAATTATATCAAGGAAAAACGTGATAATGATACACTTGCTGCATTTGAACATGTTCCGGAGAAACAGCCCGGAAATGCTGTAAATCAGTAATCAGATAACATAGGAAACCCCGGATGGCAATTACCATCCGGGGTTTTTACGTACAGAACCTGCGAAGCGGGATCTGTTGAAATGAACTGCCAATGCAGTTTATTTCAATAACCGTGAGATATGACAGCTGCGTATGACCCGCAGCAATTTCAGACATAAAAAAGTACCATCCCCGTAGGGTATACCTACGAAAACAGTACTCGGCGTGCGCTGCCAGGGTCTCGAACCCTGGACAACCTGATTAAGAGTCAGGTGCTCTACCAACTGAGCTAGCAGCGCATTTGTTTGTCGCTTATCATCGGCGACAAATGGTATCTTACTACACCTTTCATAAGTTTGCAACCCCCTTTTTGAAAAAAAATTAAAAATCTGATTTTTTTATCATAATGCTGCATTGCAGGCCTCTTCATGGTATGCTATTTTGTATGTATTCACGATAGCGGAATCCGCTTTTGTGTAAGAAAACGGAGATTCAGAATGATTTTTGATACACATGCACATTATGAGGATGCACAGTTTGATCCGGACAGAGATCAGGTAATTCAGGGTCTGCACGAATCGGGAATCGGTATGGTTGCAGATGCAGCGTCAGACCTTGCAACAACGAAACAGATCTTAAAGCTTGCCCATCAGTATGATTTTATCTATGCGGTGATCGGAGTACACCCGAGTGAAACAGAGGTGCTTGATGAAACGCAGATGGCATGGCTGGACCGGCAGTGCCATGACAGTAAGACGGTAGCGGTCGGTGAGATCGGTCTGGACTATCATTATCCGGAGCCGGCACCTGAATTTCAGAAGAAGTGGTTTTGCAGGCAGATGGAGATGGCAAGACAGAACGGACTTCCGATTGTGGTGCATTCAAGAGATGCGGCAAAGGATACGCTTGATGTCATGAAGGCAGCGCATGCGGAGGAGATCGGCGGCGATATTCACTGTTTTTCCTATGGAAAGGAAATGGCAAGGGAATATCTGAACATGGGATTCTTCCTGGGGATCGGCGGGGTACTGACCTTTAAAAACGCGAGGAAGCTGAAGGAAGTTGTGGCATATGCACCGATTGAAAGCCTGGTACTTGAAACAGACTGTCCTTATCTGGCACCGGAGCCGCACCGCGGCAGCAGAAATTCATCGGCTAATCTTCCGCTTGTGGTAAAAGCAATAGCAGAGATCAAGAAGATGGAATATGATAAGGTTGTGGAGATCACAGAACAGAATGCAAAGAGGCTGTACAGGATTGATTCCTGAGCATCCGTAAAAGTGAAAGGAAAGCAGTAATGGCATATTTGGGAAACCCATCAGGTACAATGGAAATCATTCGGAAGTACCATTTGAATATACAGAAGAAGTTCGGACAGAATTTTCTGATTGATGACAGTGTTCTGACAGGCATTGTGGATGCAGCAGAGATTACCAGACAGGACTGTGTACTGGAAATCGGTCCCGGAATCGGAACGATGACGCAGTATCTTGCAGAACGTGCCAGAGAAGTTGTGGCAGTTGAAATTGATAAGGCGCTGATTCCGATTCTGCAGGATACGTTATCGGAATATGATAATGTGACCGTAATCAATAAAGATATTCTGAAAGTATCCATACAGCAGATTGTGGAAGAAAAAAATGCAGGTAAGCCGGTCAAGGTGGTTGCCAATCTGCCTTACTACATTACCACGCCGATCATTATGAAGTTGTTTGAAACCGGAGTTCCGCTGGCATCTGTAACGGTAATGGTCCAGAAAGAGGTAGCGGACAGAATGCAGATGAAGCCGGGCTCACGGGATTACGGGGCATTGTCGCTGGCGGTGCAGTACTATTCCAGACCGGAACTGATTTCAAAGGTTCCTCCGTCCTGCTTTATCCCGCAGCCGGGTGTGGAATCAGCAGTAATCCGGCTGACCAGATACCAGGAGCCGCCGGTCAGGGTACAGGATGAAGCGCATATGTTTGAAGTGATCAAAGCGGCATTTGCGCAGAGACGCAAAACATTGTCGAATGCAGTTTCGCATATGCCTTCACTCGGCGTAACCCGTGAACAGGTCGTTGAGGCACTTGCACAGCTTTCGCTTCCTGCGGATGTAAGGGGAGAAGCGCTGTCGCTGGAACAGTTTGCAGCGTTATCAGATCTTTTACCGAAAGTGCAGTAATCAGACAGGGGGAATCCACCGCCTGCAGCCGGAACACATGTAATTTAGCGTTTTGACATTGATATGGGCGTATGATAAACTTAACACCAGATATAGTGGAATTATCCCAAAAGAGGTGGATATTTTGGATAAATATGAGTACAAAATCCGTGCAGACGAGATCAAGTCACTGATCAGTGAGGGGAAATACGCGGATGCGGTTAAAATCGCGGATACAATTGACTGGAAGCGTGTAAAAAGCGTTACCATGCTTTGTACCATCAGCGATTTATATAAGATCAACAGACGTTTTGAGGAAAGCAAGGAAATCCTCCTGATGGCGTATGAACGTTACCCGGATGGAAGAGCCATTGTATATTCCCTCTGTGAACTGTCCATAAAAATGGGCGAGTTTGTTCAGGCAGTCGAATATTACAAGGAATTTGTCCGTATTGCTCCCAGAGATACAGGAAGATATATTCTGCAGTATAAGCTGTATGAGGCGCAGGATGTCAGCCTGGAAGAACGCATTGCGGTTCTGGAAGAACTGAAGAAGCATGATTACAGAGAAAAATGGGCTTATCAGCTGGCATATCTGTATCACAGGGTCGGGCTGGCCACAGAATGTGTAGAAGAGTGCGATGAAATGTACCTCTGGTTTGGAGAGGGCAAATTCGTCATGAAGGCACTGGAGCTGAAAATGCTTCATGAACCGCTTTCAGAGGATCAGCAGGAGAGTTACCGGAAGTTCAAGGCAGGCTCAGCCGGTAAAGTGGATGAGAAGGCACCGGAAGAGGAAGAGAAGGATACGATCGGTGTAGATCAGGCTGAGGAAGACGAAAATACGGAGGCGGCAGAGGAAACAAAGCAGCCGACCAAGGAAATGTATGATACGCCGGAAGACGCTGCAGCTGTTGCAGAAACGCCGCAGGCAGAAAGAGATGATTTACAGGCTGCGCCGCAGACGGAACAGGAACCGCAGGAACCCAGAGAGCCGTTTGTCAGAACACCGGATTATACCAATAAATTTGACACAATAAATCTGCAGAAGGCAATTGCAGAGAGTATGAAAGAGATCATGGGGGATCTTCATACGGCAGGAAAAGATAAGCCGGTACCCGGAGATTCGACCAGAACCTTTGTGCCGGGCGATATGACGGATCAGACTGCAGACCTGACGGGAGCAGATGTTCCGGATGCACAGACTGAAGATTTCGGACAGCAGGAAGAACTGTTTGAACAGCAGACGACGTCAGAACCGATGATGCAGGAGCTGTTTTATGAAGATACACAGACGATGGCAGAAAATGTTCCGTTAAAAGAGCAGGATCCGCCGGCGCAGGAAGCACCGGTTTCTGAACCGGAACCTTATCAGGAAGAACGTTATGACGGCCAGCTGGCATTTGCAGGAGCAGTTCCGTCGCCGGTCATGGAAGAACCGGTTTATGAACCTCTGCCGGAGCAGGATGAGCGTCCGGGCGCAGTTGTACGTCCGATGAGAACCGCGCAGACCAGTCATTTTGATAACATGCTGGCACAGGACTATGATGGCCAGATCAGTCTGGTGGTTCCGGAAGAGCAGATGGTGGAAAAACAGATCACCGGCCAGATCAGCATCGGCGACATCATGACCAGAATCAAGCGTGAACAGCAGCAGCGCCAGATGCAGGATGTACGCCGCCGTGTTGCAGATGAAACCAGTAATATGTTTGCCGAGTTCGATGAAAAAACCAAGGCAGATCTGCAGAACAGAATCGAGAAGGCAGTCGCTGAGGCGCTGCGCAGGGAACGTGAAAAGAAACCCTTCGGAGAAGAAAAAACAGTACATAGCGGGAATGTAATTATGCCGGATCAGTCAGCACAGCCATACGTACTGGCAGGAAAGCCGGATGCAATTCCGGAGGAAGAAATACAGAATCTGGATCTGGAAGCAGATGATCTGCAGCCGGATGAAATGGATGAAAATCCGGAGCTGAATGGTTCTGCACAGGAAGAAAAGCCGGTTGAAACCACAGTGGCAGCAGAAGCTGAGCCGGAAGAAGCTGAGCCGGAAGAAGCAGAGACAGAGAAAGCACCTGCAGAAACAGAAACGGAAGAAGCAGAGGCGGAGGAAGAAGTACCTGCAGAGGCTGAGTCGGAAGAAGCAGCAACCGAAGACGAAGAACCTTCAGAAAACGGAGCGGAAGAAGCAGAGGAAGAAGCACCTGCAGAAGCTGAAGCAGAAGAAGCAGAGGAAGAAGCACCTGCAGAAGCGGAAACGGAAGAGACAGAGGAAGAAGCATCTGCAGAAGCGGAAACGGAAGAAACAGAGGAAGCAGAGGAAGAAGCACCCGCAGAGACTGAAGCGGAAGAGACCGGAGATGAAGCACAGGAGGAAAAGCCGGCAGAAGAGTCTGATGCAGATGCAAAGGCGGCAGATCCGGAAAACAGAGAGCTTGAGACCAGGGTCCGTGTCATGACACCGGAGGAAAAAGACCTTTTCGGTCCCTATATTCATCATCGTAAGTCCAGAAGACAGATCATACGTGCAATTGACAGTCTCAGCATGAATGCAGGCACGAACAATGCCATTGTAACGGGTGCGGAAGGTGCCGGCACAGTTTCTCTTGCCAAGGGCCTGATCCGGTCCGTACAGTCATCGGATAAAGATTTTTCAGGCAAGGTTGCCAAGATTACGGCAGAGGCGCTTAATCATAAGAGCGTCGGCGGAATTATTGATAAACTTCCGGGAGGTGCGCTGATCATACAAAGGGCTGCAGATCTGAAGGCGGATACCATTGATTCACTGCAGAAAGCGCTGAAATCCGGCAATAAAAAGATGATCGTCATCATGGAAGATACAAGGACGGATATGGACAGAATGCTCAGAAAGTTCCCTGAGCTGAAGGAGATCTTTAATGTCCGGGTAGATATCGAAGCACTGGATGATGATGCACTTGTGGCGTATGCAAAGCAGTATGCACTTGAAAAAGAGTATGCAATTGATAACCTGGGCATCCTGGCGCTTCATACCAGAATTGAGGATATGCAGACACTTGATCACGAGGTAACAATATCGGAAGTCAAGGACATTGTGGATGATGCCATATACTATGCGGAAAAAGGCTCTGTAGGACATTTCTTTGATGTCCTGTTCAATAAGCGGTATGATGAAGAAGATATGATTATCCTTCGGGAAAAAGACTTTATGCATTAGGGGGCAATCTGATATGGATCGTAAGGTGTTTATTTCGGAAGGCGATGAGTACCTTTTCGGACAGGGTACACATTACGACATTTACAAGAAGCTTGGGGCGCATGTTTCAGAAGAAAACGGTAAAAAAGGAATGTTTTTTGCCGTCTGGGCACCCAATGCTGCAGAAGTGCATGTCATAGGTTCTTTTAACGGATGGGACGAAACAGCAGATCCCATGAAGCGGACAAAGTCAGAGGGAATTTATACCGTCTTTATACCCGGTGTCGGAACCGGAGAACTGTATAAGTATCTGATTACCACACCGTCAGGAGAAAAGCTGTACAAGGCAGATCCATATGCAAATTATGCGGAGCTGAGACCGGGAACGGCTTCAAGAACTGCGGATCTGACACATTTCACATGGTCAGATCAGAAATGGTATGAAGAGAAAAAAGGCAAAGATCTTAACCGTCAGCCGATTGCCATTTATGAGTGTCATATCGGTTCCTGGATGAAACATCCGGACGGAACGGAGGACGGATTTTATTCGTATCGCGAATTTGCGGACAGAATCGTCGAATATCTGAAGGAAATGAAGTATACCCATATCGAACTGATCGGAATTGCAGAGCACCCGTATGACGGTTCCTGGGGCTACCAGGTTACCGGCTATTATGCGCCGACATCGAGATATGGAGAGCCGCTGGATTTCATGTATCTGGTAAATCTTCTGCATCGCAATCATATCGGTGTGATACTGGACTGGGTACCTGCACATTTCGCAACAGATGCGCATGGACTTGGCTGTTTTGACGGGCAGTGTATTTATGAGGATCCGGATCCGCGTAAGGGAGAGCATCCGGACTGGGGTACAAAGATCTTTAATCTTGAAAAGAATGAAGTCCGGAATTTCCTGATTGCCAATGCATTGTTCTGGATCAGAGAATTTCATGTGGACGGCCTTCGTGTTGATGCGGTTGCTTCCATGCTGTACCTTGATTACGGCAAGAAGGACGGCCAGTGGGTGCCAAACAAATACGGCGGAAACAAGAATCTGGCAGCCATCGAGTTTTTCAGACATCTCAACAGCGTTGTCCGGGGCAGCTATCCGGATGTAATGACAATTGCAGAGGAATCTACCGCATGGCCAAATGTAACCGGCAAAATCGGGGATGAAGGTCTTGGGTTCACATTTAAATGGAATATGGGGTGGATGCATGATTTCTGTGAATATATGAAACTGGATCCGCTGTTCCGTAAGGGCTCACATTATATGATGACTTTCGCCATGAGCTATAACAGTGCGGAAAATTATATTCTGCCGCTGTCGCATGATGAGGTGGTTCATCTCAAATGTTCCATGGTGGAGAAGATGCCGGGTTATCCTGCTGACAAGTATGCAAATCTTCGCCTTGGTTATACTTACATGTTCGGACATTCCGGTAAAAAGCTTCTGTTCATGGGTCAGGAGTTCGGCCAGGAGCGCGAGTGGAGTGAACAGAGAGAACTGGACTGGTTTCTTCTGAAAAATGAGCTGAACTGCGGAATGAAGCAGTATGTCTGTGACCTGTTAAAACTGTACCGCAGATATCCTGCGCTTTATGAGGTAGATAACGACTGGGGCGGATTCGAGTGGATCAATGCAAATGACGCGGACCGCAGTATTTTCAGTTTTTACAGGAGAGCAATTAATGGCAGAGATAATCTGCTGTTTGTACTGAATTTTACCCCGATTGAACGGGTGGATTTCAGAGTCGGTGTGCCGTTTGCGGGCACTTATACGCATATGCTCGACAGTACGCAGAAGCAGTACGGCGGCAGTGGGAACAGCAATATTCCAGATGAGATAAAGGCGGTTCCGGGACTCTGCGATTATAAGGACTACAGTATCGGGTTCGATCTTCCCTCCTATGGCGCAGAAGTATTTCTGTTTCAGAATCCGCAGGCCCAAGAAGAGGCGGAGAAAAATCATGAAGCAGAGAAGAAAGCTTCTGGAAGCAGACAGACCGGAGTAAAGGTTAAGAAAAAGTAAACATGTACCGAAATATAAGGTGACAGGCATAAAGTGTCTGTCACCTTATTGTTTTATGGAGACTGCGCGGATGAATATTACTTTTTCTAATCTGAATCAGGTTGGCAGTACACAATCATCAGATCAAACAGATCATATCGGAGACGAAAATACAGGGAAGCTGCGGTCTGCCATGCGCAGTACAGGGCTTTCCGGGGTGGCGTTTGGTCAGAATCAGGCCCTGGATCAGGCATACACGGATAAGGGAAAAGGACAGAATGATATAGCATCAATGGCTGATGCAGCGGATCTGCAGACCATGCGTGATTATGATACGCTGATGGCAAATGGAATGACAGACGCTGATTATGCGAAAGCATCAGAAGACGGATATGATCTGAAAGATGAAGACAGTGAAGCAGCAGTCAATATTATTGATAAAATCAAAGCGGTTCTGGTGGAATCGGGGACGGAAATTACCGGGTTCACAGATGACCTGAGCAGAGAACAGCTGACAGAGATTACAGGCAGTCAGGCTTATGCAAATGAACTTGTGCAGAGCTTTCATGAGAATGATGTTCCGGTTACAAAGGAGAATGTCGCAGCAGTGCAGAATGCCGTAAGCCGCGCTGATACACTGACGCAGCCGCAGGAAGCGGCAGTGGGATATATGATTGAGAACCGGATGGATCCGACCATTGACCATCTGTATCTTGCATCCTACAGTACAAACGGACAGAGCGCCTCCGGGAGCGGATTCTATGCCCAGGAAACAAGCGGATATTATGCCAGAAAAGCGGATCAGACAGACTGGGAGCAGATTGCACCGCAGATCAATCAGGTGATCAGTGATGCCGGATATCAGACAGAGGATATGGCGGCGCAGACACAGGCAAAGAGTCTGATTGAAAATGGAATTCCGCTGACGACAGATAATCTTCAGCGCGGAATGGAGATTTCGTCGCTTACCTTCCCGCTATCCAGAACAGATGTTGTGAATGCGGCAGTATCAGCCATTGCAGATGGTAAAGAAACGACGCAGGGCAATCTTGCAGATCCCAGAAGCCGGGTGCAGAAAGCTGCCGATCTGAATGAAGCAACTTCGAAAATCGGAGATCAGGCAGTTCAGAATACAGTAACAGAAGGAAAAGAACTGAATCTGAAGAATCTCCTGCAGGCAGAACAGCAGACGGGAAATGCACAGAATAAAATAGCGGAAGATATTCTAAATACATCGGCAGAATCGGAAACAAACGAAAATAATTCCGTGGAATATAATGACATAAACGTCATAAATGCCAGAAAGCAGCTTGAGGAAGTACGCCTGATCATGTCCACACAGACCAATCTGAAACTTTTAAAAAGCGGATATCAGATTGATACTGCGCCGATGGAAGACCTGATCAGTCAGTTGAAAAATGCTGCAGCACAGCTTCAGAGTACCGGGGCTGCCAGCGGGACTGCTTCACAGCAGACAACACTTTATGCCGAAGCGACGCAGAAGATCAGCTATATGCCGCAGATCCCTGCGGCTATTGTCGGTGCGCTGAAGGATGAATTCAAGGTTGATACGCTGGATGAAATCTATGTGAAAGGGACGCAGCTGCAGCTGACCTATGATAAGGCGGGGGATCTGTATGAAGCGCTGATGACTGCGCCGCGTGCAGATCTGGGAGACCGGATGGAGAAGGCATTTCAGAATGTGGACGATCTGCTTTCGGAAATCGGACAGGATACGACACCGGAGAATCGCAGAGCTGTCCGGATTCTTGCATATAATCAGATGAGTGTGACGAGCGAAAACGTGGAGCAGGTACGGGCGTGGGATAATAAGCTGACGACCACGGTAGACCGGCTCAAACCGTCAGCAGTGCTTTCCATGATCCGTGACGGGCAGAATCCGCTTACCATGACAATTGATGAACTGAATCAGAATCTGGATGAGAGAAATGATTCTGATACGAAGCAGGATGAAAAATATGCGAAATTCCTTTATAAACTGGAAAAACAGTCCGATATAACATCTGAGGAGAAAGAATCCTATATCGGGATATATCGTCTTTTCAATACGCTTCAGAAAACAGACGATGCCGCCATCGGTACACTCCTGAACACCGGAGCCGAGATGACCATCGGAAATCTTCTCTCTGCAACGCGCACATTAAAGAGCGCCGGGACAGGAATGGACTACACAGTAGATGATTCTTTCGGTGGGCTTGAAGCAGTGCAGAGCGGCGTGCCGACCATCTCAGAGCAGATTGAAAGCGCATTTATCTATTACAGTGCCAAGGCAGATACGGTATCCGAAAATATGGAACCGGAGAAGCTGAAAGCGTATGGCCCGACAGATACAACAGAACTTGCAGAATTTGCAGATGCATTAGAAACAGCTGATATTGATGAAACGCTGGAAGAATCATGGAATAAGGACCAGCTTAAAGAAATCAGAGACACAGTCTCCACACAGGAGAAAGCGTCAGCACAACAGGAACTGCAGGAGAACAATATTCCGGTCAGCATCAGTCATCTTCAGGCAATGGAAGAAATGCTCAGCAGCAGAAAGACAACCGGAACCTCGATCTGGGACAGATATGAGGAACTCACAGGAAGCAGAGACCTGGTGCAGTCAGAGGATGCAGATTCTGAAGACTATTGCAGCTCGTATAAAGAAGATCTGCAGCAGATGGCAGATCAGCTGAATAAAGTCATATCCGACACGGATGTCACATATATAGATATGAAAGCCATTTCCCTGATGCACAAGCAGCTTGCGGTTGCACAGGAAATGGCAGATCACGGCAGTTATGAAATACCGGTACAGGTGGGTGAGCAGACAGTGTCCATGCATGTGGTTCTGCAGAAGGATGAAGGAGAAGGCTCCGGAGTGGAAGCAAGTCTTGAAACTCAGGATTATGGAACGCTTTCCGTGTCCATGCGGATCAGAAATGGCAAAGTCAGTGGTCTTCTGAAAACAGATCACGGCGAAACTCCACAGACCAGAAACTACTGTGAAACAGTCAGAGCGCGGCTTTCGGAAAATATTTCCGGGCAGCTGCCGCAGCTGAGCTTCGACGAAAATGACATGGCAGTCATTTACGGATCGAAGAGCAACGGGGCAATTGCAGGTTCAGAGGAAAAAGCGTCTGATCAGACACTTTTATCGCTGGCCAGAGCATTTGTTACGGCAATCTGAGCAGACAGACGTGGAGGCAGAATTATGAAAGTCAATTACAATGTATCGGCAATGATCGCAAATAATGCGCTGAATACAAATGACAGCAAACTGTCAGATTCCCTTGAAAAGCTTTCAAGCGGAATGAAAATCGCAAATGCGAAGGATAATCCTTCCGGCCTTGCAATGGCCAGAAGAATGAACGCACAGATCGAAAGCCTTAAAACAGCAGATGACAGTACCAATGACGGAATTTCCATTGTGGAAACAGCAGACGGCGTTCTTTCTGAAGTACAGGATATGGTACAGAGAATGAACGAGCTTGCAGTCAAGTCTGCCAACGGCACACTTACATCATCAGACCGCAGCGTCATTCAGGACGAGGTTGCGCAGCTTAAGGATGAAATCACGCGTGTTTCCAAGACTACACAGTTCAACGGACAGAATATTCTGGACGGATCCTTTGACCTGAAAGGATA
>CAYMBY010000146.1:0-2031 GCA_964388815.1 uncultured Butyrivibrio sp.
AAGAAGTATAATGAGACTATGATACAGACGTCCAGAATGTGAAAGTAAGGAAAGGAGGATTATGATGTCATCCTTTGACTGGAACGGAAATGGAAAAAAAGACGCTGCTGACAATTTCATAGACTATCATATTATAAATAACTAAAACTTCCCATACCAAAATGGGACTTCGTACCTTGAAAATTCAATATTACATCAATAAATTTATGCCGCTGATGCAGAAAGTGCCAAAGCTCTCTGCAGGTATTCGGGCAGCTTGCTGATAAAGACATCAACAAACAGATCCATTTGTTCATTGGTTACGTTCAGAACAGTAGATATTGTTTCAAACATGGCTTTAACCATGACTGACATGGCTTCTGCAAATGTGATATCTGCAAGCTCCGCATACATGAAGAAAAAGATCTCTCCAAGTGTGCGGCTGTCCTGGCTTTTGCGCTGTTCAAACGCAAGAAGAATATACCTGGCAAAGACAATCGATACATGCGCCGTCAATGCGTCATATGACAGGCTGTGGCATTCCCCAATCAGATTCAGGTGACATTTGCAGGTTTTGAAAAACACCTCGATCTGCCATCTTTTGCCATAGATACGGATGATCTCTTCTTCAGAGATTTCTGTATTTGTAGCTATGAAAGCAATCCAGTCCTTCTTCCTGCGATTGTTACGTACAAAGACGATTTTTGCCGGGATCTGTTTTTCGCTGCCAACCAGTACATCAACAGAGAGCAGATATTTACTGCGTCCGCGTCTTTTCTTATTCATACCGTATATCTTTTTCAGACTGAGTTTCTGACCATTGTAAAGATAATAAATGCGGCTGCTATTCTTGACCATAGCGATAGAATCAAGACCAAGTCCCTTGATTGCTGTAAGTTGTGCAGGACTTGAAAACCAAGTGTCGAAAAGGACATAATCTGCTGAAATACCAGCATGCTGTGCGTCTTTGATGAGTTCAAGCATGGCATCAGTGCCTTTAAGTTTTGCACGTACGCGACGTTTCCCGGCCAGGGTACGGCTGTCAAATTTCCTTTCGAAGCCAAGAACATTCTTCTCTTGGTGAGATGATAACAGCGTATGTCCTGTCGGAATAAAAGTAGAACCATCCGTCCAACCGCAAGTCATCATACGGTAGCCCTTTTTGTAGCGCATATCGCAGTGGTCAAACACTTTTGCACCAAGTTCTGTATGTCTGACACTGGTTCTTTCAAATATGCTGTCATCTATGATAAATGCATTGATACGGGTATCGTCAGTGAGAGGCTTGATCAGGTCAATTGCCTTTTTGGCTATAGTGTTTGAAAAACGGGTCCAGTTGATCCGGGCATCATTGATGAAACGATAAAATGTATTTTTTGCGAAATCTTCTTTATAAGCCCCAGTCCGTTGCTGCATATACATAGACATCGGCTGAAAAATGTTTGAGAACTTGTATCGGAAGATTTGGATTGGCTGTATGCCTTTCTGCTTGTATCCATTACAGGTCTTGAGGACTCCGGATATCTGAAACTTTGAGAAAAAGTTAAGAATTGAATTTTTGAGTTCCTCTGATTCGCCTGAATATGATACAATAGACATGGCATAAGTCTCCTTTGGGTTTATTTGTTTCTAGTCAATTCAATTATACCCGAAAGGATAGGATTTATGCTTTTTTTATTGATGAAATATTGAATTTTCAAGGTGCTACACCTTCAAAAGGTGTGGGAAGTTTTAGTTAATAACTTCTAATTTTTCTGATATCGTCTTCAAGTCATCCTTCTCTACATCATTAACAAGTTCTCCAAGCAAAACACTTACAGAAGTATCAAGTTCCTCTGCTAAAGCTATCAGCATACTGGAATCTGGAACAGATACCCCGTTCTCCCATTTTGATACTGTCTGCCTTACGACATTCAACTTGATTGCAAGTTCTTACCTTCAAGTGTCAGCTGAAAAATCCGTCTGATAACCTCTGCAGCTTCTTCATCAACAATCCACTTGTTCTTGTCCTCTGGATCCTTCATATATCCGTATGGTGGTGAACTAGCAACA